>NZ_JBHXME010000094.1:0-42275 GCF_042721125.1 Streptomyces sp. NPDC058469 | reverse complement strand
GTGCCCTCGGCAGGATTCGAACCTGCGACACCGGCTTTAGGAGAAAACGTAAAGCGATCATGAGGATCGGTGAGGCTGAATGAACCTCGGTGAGCCTCAATCGGCAGAGGGCTGACCAGCAAAGTCAAGTCTTAGTGAGTATCAATGAGGATCAATGAGGGGGTGTTGTGGACTCCGTGTGGACTCCGCCCCCTACACCGCCCTCAGCATTCGAACACGGTCCTTCGGCGGGACCATCGCAGTCAGCACCTGAGCGGCCACATCCTCCGCACTGTGCTGGTACAGCCACGTCACCTTCGACCCGCGGTCGTGGCCCATGACGGTCTGCACGTCCTTCTCCGGGATGCCCAGATCCTTCAGCCGGGTAGCGAACACGTGCCGCAGATCGTGCACCCGGGGCCACCACTCCGTACGGCCCGTCTCCTCGTTCCTCACCTCTCTGGCCAGGCCCGAAGCCTGAATGGCCGGGATCCACATGCGCCGGAAGTTGTGCCGGCTCATCGCGCCCCCATTGGGCCCGCGGAACACGAGTTCTTCCTCGTGCAAGGTGCGGCCATCCCCGAGCGGTGAGACCACGTCGGTCGGTTTGAACCGCGCGGCCATCGTTCGAACCGCCTCGATGGCCTCAGGCGTGAGCGGGACCGTGCGGAACCCGGCCACCGACTTGGGCGCAGCCTTCCGGAAGAGCTTCCCCTTGTCGTCGCTGAGCACTTCCTTCACTTTGAGGTGCTCACCCTCCAGGTCAACGTGAGCCCACCGCAGACCAGTTGCCTCACCCCACCGCAGGCCCGTCTCCTCAAGGAAGACGACGAGCGGCCGGTAGGTCCAAGGGATGCGCTCGCGCAGGAGACGGCACTGCTCGCGCGTCGGCGGCCGGGTGTCCTCGGGGTCCTTCTTCGGCGCCGCATCCAATTCCACCTCGGCGGCCGGGTTGAACGGGATTCGCTTCCCGTCCTTCACGGCCGAGCGGAGCATCTGGTTCAGCAGTTCCAGCACCTTCCGACGCGTGTGGTAGCCCACCACCTCGGACGTGAGCCACTGCTGGAGGGCGATGTACTCCAGGTCGCACAACCGCCAGTCACCCCACTTCGGCTCGATGTGCACCCGCCAGCTGGACTCCTTCCGGTTGACGGTCGCGACCGCCTTCTTAGGCTGCGCCGGCCACCACATGGCCCACCACTGAGCCACCGTGATCTGACCGCGCTTCGGGTCGCCGTACTCGCGCCGGCGGACCCGGGACCGTACGTCGTCGAGGAACGCTTCGGCCGCGCGCTTGCCGCCCTCGCTGATCGGGTAGTTCTTCGACTTCTGCTTCCCGGACGGGTCGCGGTAGCGGGCCTGCCACGGCCCGATGCAGTCGCGACGGCGTGTACGGGCTGCGTACTTGTCGCCAGGCGGGTAGGTCTCCATGCATTCCTGGCAGCCACAGACCTTTGACCGGATCTGCCGCGGGTTGTTCGAGGCCCTACGCCCCATGCTTCACCACCTGCTCGCTCCTTCGCTGGTGAGGTACGTGGGGGAGCAGGTCGACGCTCTCCCCACACCAGCAGCGTGCACCCAACTCGGGTTGTGGCACGACGAGTTCACGAAGAATGGCTCGCACGAGGGTGACTGTGTGTGCGGGGGAGAGCTGGCCCGGGATGATGATCACGCGCGCGTCGGCATCGAAGGCTGGGCGGCTGTCGGGCGGAGCGAATTGAACACGAACGCACATGCATACCCCCGGAGTTGCAGGTTTGTAGGCCTGTTTCCGATGGGGGAGCACCGGTACGTCTGTCCGACCGTACCCCCAAGTGGTGGGAAAATCGACCACTGTTGAACATGTTGTTGACCGAGACTCACTGAGAGTGAGCGAGTCCGTTTAGCGGAGACTCGCGACGGCTCGGAATGGTTGCACGCGCCCTCTACTGTCCGGTGCGGTTCGCCTCGTTGAGGGCGACCATCTCGATCTCCTTCATGCGTCGCTGATCCTCGGTCAGCCCGTGGTACAGGCGCAGGATGCGGGCGTCCGCGTCGGAGTCGAGGGGTCCGGGGGATTCACGGCCTGCGGCTGCGGCGATCTCGTCGCGGGTGAACTTGGGGAACTCGCGCGCCAGGGCGTCGATCGTTGCGGGGCGGATACCCCGTTTCCCGGCCCTGGTGCGGTTCTTCCAACTGCTGACCGTGGACGCGGCGACACCGATGCGGCGCCCGATCTCGCTCGCGTTGACGTCGTACTCGATCATCAATCGCGCGAGAAGCTGCGCCAGATCTTCGGTGCGATCCTGGTCTGCCACGTGCTAAGAGTGCATGTTGATCTTCTACTTTTGCAAGTGAAAGTAGAAGCATGGCGCGTTCCGTACGCGGCGCGCGACCTCCCCGTCACGCGCCGTCGCCCGTGTCATATGCCCCCACGATAGAACACGGTTTCGATTACTGCCACACTCACCGAAACTCACGCCAACTCACTTGACCTCACCGACACTGACACAGTAGAAATGTGTCAACGACGCCGCAGGGCGTCACGCAGTCCCCAACTGGCGCGAGGCACACATGACCGACCTGATCCGCAAGGGCAAGGGCAAGCCACTCAGAGACGCAATGCTGCGCTCCGGGCTCACCCAAGCCGACCTCGCCGCCAAGACCAAGGCGGTCGACATCCGCGGGCAGGGCGTCAGTCTCTCGACCGTCATCAAGGTCACCGGCCGCGGCAAGACAGCGGCCGACAAGTGCCGGCTCCGTACGGCGTGGCTCGTCACCACGGCGCTCGGGGAACCCCTCCAACGGCACTTCGACATGCCCTCAGTTTCTACTGACACAGTGGAAAGGTGAACCCCTATGGCGACTCAGACCCTCGCTGAGCGCTCCGAGACGCTCCGCCCCACCGGACTGTCCCCGCTTCTGAACACCGCGCAGCTCATGGCCCGTTACGGGGTCTCGAACTGGACGGTCAACGAGTGGGTGAAGAAGGGGTGCCCCGTGGAACCGACGTCGTTCCGGGGCCGCCGCTTCGACCTGGACGCCGTCCGTACGTGGATGGCCGCTCAGCCCGAGGCTGCGCCGATCCCCGCGCAGCGCACCGCCTGACCCCCACCCCGAAACGCGCCTGAGGGCCGCTCCGACTTCCCGGCCTGAGCGACCCCCTGACCGGCGCCTCTACCAACCACAGAAACGAGAGGTCACCGATGACCACCGAGACTATCGAACGCATCACCCCAGTCCTCAGCCCGGTCAGCGCGCAGCTCCCCGCCGCCGAGGCGCTCGTTGCCCTGATCGCCGCCTTCGGCCACCTGCCCGGCGGATACCTGCGGATGCACCGCCAGTTCGGTTCCAGCCCCGTGGAACTGTGCATGCAGATGGAGTCCGTGCAGGACTTCGAGGTGTGGCGCGTTGCTCTGGGGATCGCCGCCTCGGACGTGGAACTGAAGAGCAACAGCAGCGGGAACGCGTGGTTGAAGGCGCAGGGTTCCTTCCACGGCGTTGTGGTTGAGGTGACGGGCCACGGGGTGGCTGTGCCCGTGGAGGACGACGAGCCGAAGCAGGCCAGCGAGACCCCCGCGCAGGTCGCCGCGTGAACACGAAGCTGATCAACTCGGCGGCGGGCGTAATCAACGCGGCGCTGACACAGAACAGGACGGCGGCTGGCATCGCGCTCGCGTTGGACTCGGCGGGCATGCTGATGACGCCGGAGACCGCGGCCGAACTGGCTGGCCTGCGGGCGCGGTTCGCGGCGTCGGACCACTCGGTCGATGAGGACCCGATCGCGTTCGCGCTGACCGACAAGGCCGACACGGACGACGTCCGTCCGCAGGTGCGGAAGCTGCGTGCGCTGCTCGCCGGGCAGGACCAGCAGGTTCAGGCGGCGCGTGCACTGCACGTGAAGTACCCGGACAGCGAGCACTGCCAGCACGACGCCGAGCAGTGGCCTTGCCAGACGCTGACCGCGCTCGGCGGGCTGGGTGGTGCGTCGTGATCGTTCTCCTCGCCGTCCCCGCCGTGTTCGCCGTCGCCTGCGTCGTGTGGGCCGTCCGCATCCCGTCCGGTGGTGACAGCCGATGAGCGCCACCGAGGGAATCTTCTGGGCTGCCGTCGTCTGGTCGGTGTTCTTCCTCTACTCGCTGTTCGACCTGCCGACGCTGCTGGGTCGCTGGATGCGAGGCCACCGATGAGCGCCCGTGACGAGCAGGCGTACGACGGCGAGTTGGCCATGCTGCGCGGCCTCGTGGACGTGATCCGCGTGACTGCCGAGCACGGCGACATGGCGCAGGTGCGGCAGCTGATCGTCGAGCACGACATTGACGCGGCCGGAGCGTACGCCGAGGCCGAGGGGAAGAGCAGCCGCCCCGCGGCCGACGCCACCCCCGACAAGGTCGACCGCTACGAGGCCCGGCTCGCGCAGCTCCTCGACACCATCCGCACCCACGGCGGCAAGTGGTCCACCGGCGCCTTGCAGGAACTCCGCCGCAAGCACGGCGGGACGACGCAACGCGGCACCGCCCGGCGGGACTTGGCCGAGCTGCACCGCCGTGGCCACCTGCACCAGCACGGCGCCGGAGACGGCCGCTTCTACACGCTGAAGCGCCGAGGCGGTGACGCCTGATGGCCGAGACCACCATCCGCCGCGAGTACCTCCTCGCCGCCATCCGGCGCTTCGGTGGCGGCCCTGTCACCACCAAGCGAGCACTGAACATCTACGCCAAGTCAGGCGAGTGGGCCACGGCCGGTAGGAACACCGCACGTCGTGACCTGCGGGACCTGGCCCGGCGCGCCTACCTGGTACCGGCCGAGCACCGCGGTGCTCGCTTCTACCAGCTCGGCAGCGACCCCAGCCCTGCCCACCCGGCGCGCGGCTCCCGGAAGTTGCTCCTGGAGGCGATCCGGGCGGAGGGCGGCGAGTGGACCACCGGCCGCATCAGGCACACGTGGCACCGGCTCCTCGGCACGCATGTCCTGCGCATGGCCGCCCGCCGCTACCTCGCCGCGCTGCACCGCGACGGCCACCTCAACCGCCATGGCGACGGCACGCCGCGCCGCTACTACACCCCAACGGGAGACGCCCGATGACGACCACCGTGCAGGCCGAGGCCACCACCTCGGCCGCCGGCCCGGCCCCCATCACCGAGCCCGGCATCTACGACATGGACAACGATACGTACCACTCCCACCGGTACGCCCTGTCGTCGAGCGGTGCGCGGAAGCTTCTGCCGCCCTCGTGCCCGGCGATCTTCCGGTACCAGCAGACCCAGCCGCAGCAGCCCAAGAAGGTGTGGGACATCGGCAACGCCGCCCACAAGCTGGTGCTCGGCAACGGCCCGGCGTTGCGCATCGTGGACCACGAGCGGTGGGACACCAAGGCAGCGAAGGCCGAGGTCGCCGAGGCGCGCGCGGCGGGGGCAATCCCGCTGAAGGCCGCCGAGCACCAGCAGGTCCACGACATGGCGGACGCACTGCGCCGCCACCCCTTCGCGAGCCTGCTATTCGACCCTGAGCACGGCACCCCAGAGCAGTCCCTGTTCTGGCGCGACGACCGCACGGGTGTGATGCGGCGGGCCCGCCTGGACTGGTTGCCCAACCCGCGCACGGGTCGACTGATCATCCCCGACTACAAGACGTGCAGGTCGGCGGACCCGGAGAAGCTCGCGAAGGACATCGACGAGTACGGCTACCACCAGCAGGACGACACGTACCGGTCCGCCGCCAAGGCTCTCGGCATCGCGGATGAAGACGCCGCGTTCGTCTTCGTCTGCCAAGAGAAGACGGCCCCCTACGTCATCACCGTCGTCGAGGTCAACGCGACCGCACGCCGCATCGGCGCCGCCCGCAACCGGCGCGCCTTGGAGACCTTCGCCCGCTGCACCGCCACCGGCTACTGGCCCGGCTACAGCGACGACGTGGTGCCCCTCTCCCTGCCCGGCTGGGCCGAGACCCGCGACTCCCTGGAGTACCTGTGAACTACCCCGCAGAGCAGCAGTTCGCCCCCTCCCCGGCACCCGCTCCGGCGTTCGTCGGGCAGGGCACGGCCGTCGAGCAGAGCCGCGCGGTCGCCGAGGTACAAGCAGCCGTCGTCGTCGCCCGGCAGTTCCCCCGCAACGAAGCCCTCGCCGTCCAGAAGATGCGCACGGGCTTCGCACAACACACCCTCGCCGTCCGCTCGTTCTTCCGCTTCAGCCGCGGCAAGTCGAACGTGTCCGGCGAGACGATCCAGTTCGCCAAGGAACTCGCCCGCTGCTGGACGAACATCCACTACGGAGTCCACGAGTTGCGCCGCGACGACGCCAACGGCGAGTCCGAGATGCAGGCGTGGGCGTGGGACCTGGAGACCAACGAGCGCGCGTCGACCACATTCATCGTGCCGCACTCGCGGTGGACAAAGACGGACGGCTCGACGCGGCTTGAAGACCCGCGGGACGTCTACGAGAACAACTCGAACAACGGCGCTCGCCGGTTGCGAGAGATGATCTTCAGTGTGCTGCCGGACTGGTTCCGGGAGCAGGCGAAGACGATCGCCACGAACACGCTGGAGAACGGGCAGGGAGACAAGCCGCTCGCGCAGCGCGTCGCCGACTGCATCGTCCACTTCGAAGGTCTCGGCGTCACCGTCGAACAGCTCGAAGAGAACCGGTCCGGCCGCAAGTCCGAGAAGTGGACGAACCTCGACCTCGGCCAGCTCTCCATCATCTCCGAGTCCATTCGTCGCGGTGAGATCACGATCGACGAGGAGTTCCCGCCGCAGCGCGTCACCGTCACGGAAATCCGGCAGCAGCACGACGAGCAGCCGCCGTCGACCGAAGAGCACGCGCCCACTGGGGAGCGGCAGCAGTGGCCGTCCGCGCGTCAGCCGGGGGCGTCGTCGTGAGCCCGCTCGCGCGTCTGCGCCGCATCGTGCAGACCGGCCCCGGCCACCGCCGCAAGGGCACCGCCCACACGCCGTGCCCCGACTACACTGTCCCGCTGCGCGTGTTGATGCGGCCCACCGAGTCCCTCGTCAACGACATGGCGTGGTGCCCGGCCGAGGAGCGGGAGACGCTGCACGCGTTCCTGCGTCTCGGCGGCCGGCAGTGCTGGACGTGCCGCACGGTGACCGTCGACCCGACGCCGCCGGGCGGTGCGGAGTGAGCGCGCCGACTCTGTTCGATCCCGAGGTTCCGGCCGCCACCACGGCGGCCGGGCCCCGGCCCGGACCGTTCGTCATCCCCCTCCCCGCGGGCCTCGACCTGATCAACTCCAACCAGCGGATGCATCAGCGGGAGCGGAGCAAGCTGACCGCGAAGATCCGCACCGCCGCCGTCGAGGCCGTGAGCGAGTGCCCGTCCCTCGTGGACGCACTCGCCGCCGCCAAGCCGGGCCCTCTGTTCGACCGCGGGCACATCCTCGGCGTGCTCTGCCCGTCCACGTACGGCCGCCGCCGCGACCCGGCCAACTGGTACGGCAGCTTCAAGGCCGCAGTCGACGGCCTGGTCGACGCGGGCCTGTTCGACGACGACGACCACACGCGGGTCGTCGGCCCGGACATGCGCCTCGGCAAGGTCGTGAAGGGCGGGCAACTGGTCCTCGTCATCAGCGGGTTGGAGCCCGGCGAAGACCCGCTCGGCTACGGGGCGGTGCACTCGTGAAGGTCCGCGCCGACGTCGCCGAACTGCTCCACGCGGGCCTGCCTGACCGCACCATCGCGCGGGAACTGCACGTGGACGCCAAGGGCGTCTCTGCTGCCCGCGTAGCCCTCGGCCTACCGAAGGCCAAGCCCGGCCGGAAGCCCGCAGCCACCCCGGAAGATCTGTTCTGGCGGCGCGTGAAGCCGACGGACGACGGTCACATGGAGTGGACCGGGCACACGTCGGCCGGCACTCCGATCCTGCGTCACGGTGGCCAGCTGCACACCGCGTACCGGATCGCCTTTCACATTGCCAACGGCCGGGACCCCGAGGGCTACGCCCTGCCGTCCTGCGGGCGAGAGCACTGCACTAAGCCGGGCCACCACGAGGACCGGGCCGACCGTGTGCGGGAGAAGCGCGTCAACGCCTTGTACGCCGGGATCTTCGGGACGCCCGAGTGACCGGCCGCCAGCGCCGCCGCGCCCCGCCGAAGGCTGAGCCGGAGTACGTGCCCGGGACGCTCCTCAACTGGAACGCCTCGACGCACTGGGACTACGACGGCCCGCGCCCCTGCCGGTACTGCGACGTCCCCACCCAACTCCGCGACTCCCACGGCAAGCACGCGCACAAGACGTGCGCTGAAGAAGCCCTCGCTCAGCAGGTCGCTGATGCGGCTGAGGCCTACCACCAGAACGGATCACGATGACCGACCACGCGTACACCCCCGACGACCTCCGTGTTGAGGCCGCACGCCAGCACAAGGCCGCGACCGAGGACCCGGACTTCTCCGGCATCGGCGAGCGGATGGAAGGCCACAAGATCGCCAGCCGTGGCGCCTTGCAGTGGGACCAGCTCGGCGAAGGCGACTTCGACGCGGCGCAGCGCGGAATCGACGACCTGCTGAGCAGCGCGGCCGACGTATCCAAGTGGGCGGTCGACCTCGGCGCGGACGGCATGGAACCGAGCGGCTCCGTGCTGACCGTGGGCGCCAGCGAGAAGCCCATCGCGCGCATCCACTTCGCCTTCGCTCCCGACCTGGACGACGACGTGCGCCGCGCCCTCATCGAAGGCCTCGCGCAGGTCATCGCTAACTCTCTCTGACCACCACCGCGACGGCCGCGCCCCCGGGGCGTCCCCCACGCCCGCGGCCGTCACCCGGTCCCGCCGACCCCCACGGCGGGACCGGGCCCCCAACCCCGTACCACCCACACGGAAAGGCACAGCACATGCCGAAGCTGACACCCGCCGACAACCCCGAGGTCAAGCTCGACTCGGCCGCCGGACTCGTCGAAGCCAGCCTCACCCGCGAGCAGCGACGCGGCCTGTTCGAGAAGCCCGGCACCGTCGTGTACGCCCTCGTCGAGCTGACGAGCAAGAGCTACACCGGCCACGCCGAGGGCGAGGACAAGCCCCCGCAGGTCAAGTTGCGCGTCACCGGCTGCGAGGTCGCCCGCACCGACGAGGACGCGCACGCCCTCGTCGAGGCCCGCCGCGCCATGTACCGCGGCCGCCAGATCGACGGCACGTTCGACGAGGTGGGCCGGGGCCCGATGCGCCCCGCTGACGCGCTCGCCGAGATGGCCGCGAGCAAGCCCACCGAGGGCCAACTCACGGAGCACAAGCGGCGCAAGGAGCAGGCGAACCGCGACGAGTTCGTGAGGTGACCCGCACCGCCCGGGGCCAGCACTGCCGGCACCCCGGGCGGGTCTTGCCGGAACGCTTCCGCAACACACCTGACCAGGGGGACCCCTTGCAAATCACACTCAGTCTTCCCGAGTTCGACGCCACCCCGGCGACCACATGGACGGGCGAAGTACTGCACGACCCCGACGCGGGACTGTGCGACGGCTGCGGCTACGAGCGCAACGGCCTCATGGTCAAGCTCGTGCCCTTCGGCTGGCTGCACGCCGAGGACGAGGACGGCGCTGTGACGTGCCTCCAGAAGGCCGTGGACCGCCTCGCCGCACCCGACATGACCACTGCGTGGACGTCGATCGCGCAGCACGTCGCGAAGTACCCGCACCGGCACACCACGGCCACCATCCGCGCGGTCATCACCGAGCTGGCCAAGCTCGCGGCCAGACCCGCCGCCGACCGCTGACCCACCCGCGCGGCCACTGGCCCAACTGCACCGAGAGAAGCCCTGAGTTGAGCACTGACGAGCAGGCCCCCGCCAGCGGGAGCGTCCCGAACGCGTTCGGGAACGCCCTCGCCTGGAAGTGGGTGCCCAGCATGCCGTCCGCGTTGAAGCGCGCGCACGTGCACACGCTGCTCTACGCGCTCCGCTCGATGGCCAGCGCATCGGGGGAACTCCGGTTCGCCGACCGCAAGCCGATGACCATCAAGGCCATCGCGCGGGCGGCCGGGGCGGATGAGAAGGATGCCCGCGACCGGCTGGAGGCAGCGATCCGTGCCGGGGTCGTGAAGGTCGCTGGAGAGCGCCGCCGGGGCCGCACCGCCCTGTACGTGATCATGCCGACGCCGTTCCCGGAATGGGCCGCTGCGGTCGCCTATCTGGAGGGCGTGAAGCAGGAGCGCGAGGAGGCCCGGCAGCGTCGGGAGGCCGAGCGGAAGGCGGCTCCGTGGACCGAGGAGAACGGGGGGCGGTCCCCCGAACTGGAAGACGGCGAGAACGGGGGACCGCCCCCTGAACTTCCGGGCCCTGAACAGAAGTCAGAACGGGGGACCGCCCCCCGAACGAGAACGGGGGACCGCCCCCCGAACGGTTCGGGGGACCGCCCCCCGTACACCCCAGGGGGTTACCCATGGGGTTCCCATGACGGGGCTGAGTTTGTTTCCCAACCTCACCTAGTAGACGGCTCACGTGATCAAACCGGAGCCCACGAACCCAACCCCAACGACCACACCACGTGGCCGATCTGCCCCGTCTGCGACCGCCGGATCATGCCCGACCCCCGACGCCCCGACCGCACCGTGCACGCCCGCTGCGAACCCCACCTCGCCACCACCAACCGAGAGAGGCACAGCGCATGACCACCGACCCGAACACCACCGAGCGTCTCGCCCTCGCAGACGCCTTCCGTGCCGCCTTCGGTGAGTTCGTCATCAAGGCCCACGACGGGAGCTGGGCCAACATCGCCGACTGGATCGCCACCGGCGCCCGCATCCCCGCCTGCGGCGCCTTCTACCCGCCAGCCACCGACACCCGCTGCACCCGGGCCATGGGACACCGAGGCAGCCACGTCGCCCCCTGGGGGACCCGGGACACGGCCTGGCCGTACGACCCCCGCGAGACACAGCAGCCCCTCACCGCCGCCGAACTGGCCGTCGCGCAAGCCGACGTTGACCACCTCAACGCCGAGTTCCCCGACGAGCCGCACGACGAACACCACAACGCCTGACCTGCACCGCCGACCAACCGCCCCACGACCAACCCCCGGGGAGACACGCCATGACCAGCCTGTTTGACCTCACCGCCACCACCCCGAACCTCCCCTGCCGCACCCTCACCGCCGAGTTCTTCAGCAACGACCCGACCGAGCGCCAGTACGCCGCCCGCCAGTGCCACGGCTGCCCGCTGCTGCTCGCCTGCCAGCAACACGCACTCGCCAACGAGGAGCGGTACGGCATCTGGGGCGGGGTGGACTTCGAGGCCCGCGCGATGGGCTGCGGCACTGATCGGGCGTACCAGATCCACAAGCGCCGCAAGGAGCAGGTGTGCCCGGAGTGCCAGGCCGCGCACGACGAGGCCGTGGGAGACAACCGGCGTCGCCTGCTGGCTGAGGCGCACGCGGCCGGCGGGACAAGGCGCGGCTACTGGATGCACCGCCGGTTGGGCGAGGAGGCGTGTGTGCCGTGCAAGGCCGCGCAGGCGCGTCGGTCGCAGGAGCAGCGCGGCAAGAAGCGTGAGGCCGCTGAGCGGGCGCGTGGCGCGTGGGACGCCCGGGAGGTCATCGAAGCCCCGCGAGGGGCGCACGTGGGCGCACAGAGCCTCGCCATCGCCAGCTGACACACCACCACCAAGGAGACAACCGTGTCCGAACTGGACAACGCCCGCGCAGCCCTCCAGCCCTTCATGTTCGTCGTCGGATTCATCGACGCCATCGAACGCTTCGAGGCCGCCGTCCGCGCCAACGAACGCAGCGGCGAGACCCGCGCCGCCGTACTGCGCGAGACCGCCGACCGCCTCGCCACCGACGCCGAACAGGGCCAGAAGGAAGGCTTCACCCGCATCTACCAGCGGGCTGCCGCCACGAAGGTGCGCGGGTGGGCCGACGAGACCGGTCCCCGCACCGTCGCCGAGCTGTCGCGCTGCACCTGCGACTACATCGCAGAGCCGTGGATCTCCATGGACCACGCCCCCGACTGCCCCGTCCGGCCCAGCGAGACGCAGCCGTGAACCCGCTGCCCGCAGGCCCCGGCCTCCTCCTCATGGCCGGGCTCGCCTGCCTCGCCCTCGGCGCCCTCTGCCTCCTCCTCGCCGTCGCCTCCGCCATCCACGACCACCGCCACCCGGAGCACCGATGACACTGCGCTGCCCCTCCTGCCCCAACACCCGCCGCACCGGCCAGTACGCGTGCCCGTCCTGCTGGGGACGCCTCAGCGTCACCGCCCGCCGCCGCCTCAGCATCCGTGACGACAAGGCGTTCGCCCGCCTGCGCCAGCTGCACGGTGCCATCGCCGCCCACACCCCGCTGCCCCTGATCGAGGTCAGCCCATGAGACGCACCAGCTACACCCTCAGCGTGCTCTACGCCATCCTCGCGGTCGGCCTGTTCCGCTGCGCCCTCGTCAGCTACCAAGCCGAAGCGTGGGGCTACACGGCGTTCTTCGCCGCCGCCTCCATAGGCGCAGCCCTCGCCATCGTCCACGTGTCGTGGCTCCTCGACGAGTACCGCCACCTCCTCGCCCGCTCCGACGCCGACAACCGCGCCCTCGCCCGTGTTCACGCCGATGAAGACGCCGTCCGTATCGCTGTGGCCGCTGCCTCCTGCTGCGAGACGTGGTGGGCGACCGCCGGCACGGAGCACGATCCCGCCACCTGCACCCGAAAGGACCAGACCCTGTGACCACGCCGCCCCCCGAGGAGATGGCGCGCCTGCGCCACGAGATGACGAACGGGCTCCTCGCCATGAACGAGTCGTTGGCCCCCGTGTTCGACACCGCCGACGGCATGCGCGCCGAGCTGGAGAAGCGCGGGTGGTCGCCGACGGCCGCCGAGCAGGTCGCCCTCGTCTGGCTGATGAGTGCGATGAAGACCGCGATGGGTGGTGTGCAGCGATGAGCCAGCCGAGCCCTGATGCGAAGGCCGTCGTCCGTGCCGCCGAAGCGTTGACGACGCAGGTCCGACGCATCGCCGACGCCCTGACGACGCCCGTCGTCGAAGGTGTTGCGTCGGGATCAGGCGACTGCGGCTGCTACAACCTCGGCCCCCGAGAGCCCGGTCACACACGCTGCGAACTGGGCCACACGCTTCCCCCGGCGCGAGAGACCGACGACGGGCCGACGACGCCCGCGACGACGTGCAGCGCGCAGCACCACGGCCACGCCTCAGGCGCCCGCGACTGCATCCGTGCCGGGCAGCACCACGGCGACCACATCGACGAGCAGGGCTACCACTGGTCCGACACCGTGGCCGTCTACCCACTGGCCGACAGCACGGTGAAGGTCGCCCACTGGCATCCCCTCAGCAAGCAGCTCGCCGAGGAGAAGCAGGAGTTGGCCGGGATGGTGGGCGAGTTCATCGACGCGCAGGTGCAGCACGCCCGCGCAGCCGACGACGACGCGCTGCGCAGCACCCGCCGTGACTCCCTGCTGGTGCTGCTGTCCCGCGCTCAACGGACCGGACTCAGCGCCGACGAGGCGTCTCTGCTGCGCCTGCACGTCGAGACGGAGATGCGGGAGGCCGACACCGCGCGCGCCGTGGCGGCCGGGAACAAGCGGCACGTGCAGACCCTCGTGCCCGCACTCCAGCGCGCCGAGGAGGACGCCAACCACAACGCGGACCTAGTGGCCGACGCGGTCCACCGCGCTGAGTCCGCCGAGCGGGACCTACGCACGCTGCGGTCCGGCCTGCGTGCGGCGGGCGGCGACCCCACCCAGGTCCAAAACCTGTGGGCCCAACTCCGCATGCGCAACCGGCAGTGGCGCGAGACGAAGCGGGAGCTACGCCTCACCCGCAGCATGCTGGAGGAGGAGGGCGGCGACGTCAGCGTGGTCGACGAGATGATCGACACGGTGGCGAAGGCCGAGGCTGTGGCACGGGAGCGGGGGGCCGCCATCGAGCGCGTGCGCGCCGCAGTGAAGTGGGCCCGCCACAACCATCCCGGGCTAGTCCACGTTCACGACCGGCTGCGCGCCGCCCTCGACGGCCCCGAGCAGCCCACCACGGAGCGGCCGGACATCGTCGACCAGCACACCGACCCGCGCATCATCGGCAACGAGCACTGACCCGCTGTCAGCGCCGACCGCTACCGTCCCAACTCACCACCAACCAGGAGGCACCGACCATGCCCGACACCGACGAGACGACCGCCTCGGACCACCACGAGGAGTGCCCGCAGCACGACGACCCCAACTCGCCACTCTGCTACTGCGAGGGCATCAACCAGTCCGAGGAGAACTACCGGACCGAGCCGCCCGGCTTCGACGGCTGACGCACGTCAACGCCCCGTCGCCCCGTCACGACGACGGCGGCAGACGGGGCGTCGTCGTCTACGGCAAGCCCTTCCAGATCCGCCACGCCCGCGACCTGTCCGTACCGATCGCCGCGCCGATCTCCGGGAAGTCCATCCCACCCTCGTGCAGCGTGTCGACCGCCTGCCGCCGAATCTCCGCAGGCAACGTCTTCTCGCCCGCCCACTCCCGCAACACCAGGCCAGCAGCGCGCGCCCGCACGGCCGCATCCGGGATCGCCTCCAGCCCGCGCAACGCCACCTTCACAGCGGCGAGCACCGCATCCGCAGCCTCGCGCGCCTCGTCCACCTCGTCGGACATACCCGTCACCTCCCCGCGCGAGCGTAGGTCTGCACATAGACGCTGGTGTCGGCTACCCTTCACGGTGTCGGCTACCCGACACGACGACGGGGTGACGACGCCCCACAACGAACGAGCCCCGCAGGTGCGCTAACACCGAACGGGGCTCTGACCACAGGAGATGACACCTCCATGGCTGAGCAGAAGCCAACCACACCGCCCACGCCCGACGCTACGAGCGGGCTCGGCCTCGCCATCGGCGCCGCCACGTTGATCACCGCCATCACCGGCATCGCCTTCTGGCTCAGCTACCACCACCTCCACGACGTCGCCGCACACAACGGCCTCGGCATCGACCCCGCGAGGGCGTGGGCCTGGCCCGCCGTCCTCGACCTCTTCTACCTCGCCGGAGAGCTGCTCATCCTCCGCGCCTCCTACCTGCGCACCGTGGACTGGTGGGCGATCTGCCTCACCGCGATCGGTGCCCTCGGCTCCATCGGCCTCAACGTCGCCGGAGTCGGCACCGACAAGCCCGCGCTTCAGTACGTCGTCGCCGCCGTCCCCCCGGTCGCCGCCCTGTTCGCGTTCGGTGCGCTCATGCGGCAGCTGCACGTCTGGTTCGGCACCCGGAGCGAGACGACGCAGGCCACGCCCGTCGTCACCGTCGAGCGCGTCGAGCAGCAGGCCATGCCGCCGAAGCCGGAGCAGGCACCCGAGCTGCCCCCGGTCGACGAGGAACAGCGACCGGAGCGGCCGGCCATCGAGCCGCAGCGGCCAGCCATCCGCTACAGCGACCCACGGTGCGCCATCCTCCGGCCGCTGTACGACGAAGGGTTCCGGCCCACTACGGGCGAGATGCGTGCCGCGCTGGAGGCCTCCAACCTCACCGCCCCGGGCGCCTCGACGCTGCGCGGGGTCCTGCGCGCCGAGATCGAGAAGCACGAGCCCGGCCTCGCCGAGCTGCCCGCCCGGCCGTCGCCGTTGCACCGCGCGGGCTGAGCCGTGTGGCTCGCCGTGTTCTTCGCGCTCGCGGCCCTCGCCGCCCTGCTCGGCCTCGCCCTGGTCGACATCCGCACCGTGCCCCCCGTCACCGGCACCTGCGCCTTCATCCTCACCTGCGCGGCGCTCGGCGTCGCCGTCCTCCGCTGAAGGACCCCATGAACTATGTGACTTACGGCGGCGTCACCGTCGGCCTCTGCCTCCTCGTCCACCAGCTCGTCACCTGGTGGCCTGGCCGCAAGCAGCTCATGAAGGACCCCGTCAAGCACGCCTCGGAACTCCTGCCGTTCCTCCTCTCGTGGGCGTACGGCTGCCTCACCACCCTCGGCGTCGGCGGCCTCATCGGCCTCATCTCCAGCACGGTCCTCGGCTTGTCCGACTGGCTGGGTGACGCGGCCCTCGTCTGGGGTGTCGGCGGGAACGCTGAGCAGTTGGCCGCGCGCGCCTCGTTCGTCACGCTGACGTGGCCCGGCCGCGCCCTGGTCCTGATCATGACCGTGGCCATCGTCGCCGCCGCGAAGAAGTCGAAGCACGGCGACGAGATCAAGCGCGGCACATGGTGCGGCATCACCCTCGGCACGAGCGCGGGCGTCGCCGGGTTCGCCGCCGTCCCGCTCGCCCTGTCCGCGAACTGGCTCGGGGACCACGTCTATACGGCGGTCCGGTGAGCAGCCGGACGCAGGCCGAGGCCGAGCCTGAGGAGCGGTCGCGTGCGGCCGGCGCGTGCGTGCTGGTGGTGCTCGCCGGGGTCGTGACTGCGGTGGTGTTCGCCGTCTCGGTCACAGCGGGGGTGCTGGCGGTGTGGGTGGTCGGTGCCGTCGCGCTGTGGCGGTCCGTGCGCCGTACAGCTAACCCCGCTCCCCCACCGGGGGTGGAGCGCCCCTCTTGCCGCCAATGCGCAGGTCACGAGCTTGTCGGGGTCAAGGACCAGAAGGGGATGTTGATCTACACCAGCGCCCCGCCCGACCGGCCCAACCACACCCACGTACACGTCGTGCAGAGGGAGGTGAACAGCGAATGATCACACGCCTGTTGGGCCGCCTCGGCCTCGACTACTGCGCCACCTGCGGATGGTGGACCGCCCCCGGCTGCGGCCACTGACAAAAACGTGACAGACCAGCCAACCGCCTGACTCCCGCACAACACCCCAGGAGACTGAAACCATGAGCGAACCCGCCACCCAGAACCCCGACCCGGCAGAAGACGATCCACCGACCAGGCCGCTAGCCCGCGACCCCCACGACGACCCGCACCCGTCCGACAACGACGCTATGAACTACGAAGGCGCTGTCGACGAGAACGGGTTCCCCGACCCGGACGACTTCTACGAACCCTGATCAAACCTGGCTGTCACACCCTCGCCCTACAGTGGGCAGGGACAGAGAGGCCCGCGCTACCTCCCCCGGGGCGCGGGCCTCGCTCATGCCCACTGTCGTACCCCTGTGCCACCATGCCCGGCAGACCACACCGCACTGGGGGGAACCATGCGCAACCACACCACAGCCCTGCTCGCCGTCACGGCCGCCGCGCTCCTCGCGCTCACCGCTTGCTCCTCGTCGGACGACGACGCCAAGCCGGAGACGGCACCAACCACCGCTGAGGCGCCGAGCATCACACCCACGCCCGCCGATGCCGCGCTCGTCACGCAGGCCGTGAAGGCGTACACCACGGCGTACTTCAAGGGCGACGCAGACACCGCGTACGCCACGCTGTCGAAGCGCTGCGCGGGCAAGGTGACGGCCGCCGACTACAGCACCGCGATCGCGCAGGCCGCCGCGGACTACGGCCCGGACCACGCGGCGACCGACGTGCAGGCCGAGGTGTCGGGGGCGTTGGCCCGGGTCACGTACAAGGTGGCCGGGCTCCCGAAGTTTGATCAGGAGTCGCAGCCGTGGGCGCGTGAGGGCGGCACATGGAAGTACGACGCCTGCTGAGCCACCCCGGCCTAGACTGGCCTCGCGCGTAGGAACCGCACCCGGCCCCCGCTGTTCGTCACCTCCAGCGGGGGCCGTGGCATGCCCGCGAATTGCAGCCCCCAAGATCCCGCCGCGCGCGTTTTCCGTACCTTCCCCACCAGGGAGGTGACGGCATGGCGACCAAACGCAACGAAGAGATCGCACGCGAACGCGAGGACCGCGTCATGCTCCTGCGCACCCGCGACCGCATGAGCTTCCGCGACATCGCCGCCGAGATCAACGCCGACGTCAAGAACACCTACCAGGCGTGGAAGCGCGGCCGGGTCCGCCTGCATCAGGAAGCCACCGAGGCGTTCGGCGCCTACGTCGGCGAGCAACTCGCGACCTGCCAACAGGTCATCGACGGCCTGATGCCCCTGGTCAGCAAGGGCGGACTGCCCGCCTCGAAAGCTGGCGAAGCCATCGTCAAGGCCATGGACCACGAGGCGAAACTCCTCGGCCTGTACGCCCCCGTGAAGCAGAACGTGACGATCACCGACGAGATGACGGCGCGGGTCAAGGCCCTCGCTGACGAGATCGCGCAGCTGGAGGACGCATGACCGAGCCCACCCCCGGAGACCCGCCGCCCACCGACCCAGTAGTCGATGACCCGCCCGACACCAGCACGCCTCCTGCCGAGTCCGATCAGCCGTGCACGTCGGTGTACCCGCGCGACCCGTCGATCGTCTGCGAGCTGTTCCTCAACCACTTCGACTTCCGGCTGCCGCACACGCGCCACGCCAACGAGACCGTCTACGAATGGGAGTAGCCGCCCCGTGCACGCCGCCGACCTCGACGCTCGATTGGCAGGGCTGTCCCCGGCCGAGCTTGAGCTGCTCGAACAGGAGTTGGCGGCGAAGCTGTGGGCGAAACGCTGGGGGAAGTGGAAGCCGTACCCGTGGCAGGTCCCGCCCGACGAGATCGAGACGCTCGGCTGGTGGCTGCAACTCGGCGGCCGTGGCACCGGCAAAACGGACGGCTGCGCCCGCTACATGGTCGCCCACGTCAACGGCCCGCCCTGCGATCCGCGGCTGAGGGGCGGGCACCGCATGGCCATCATCGCCCCGACCCAGGGAGACGCTGTCGAGTCCTGCGTCAACGGCCCCTCCGGGCTGAGGGCTCACGACCCGCGGGTGGTCCTGCGCACCACGGCCGGCGGCACGTTCGCGCGCTGGCCCAACGGCGCCGAGGCCAAACTATTCGGGAGCCACACCCCGGACGACGTCGAGCGTCTCCGAGCTGGCGGTAACCGCTGCCTCGTGTGGATGGAAGAGGTCGCGGCGCAGCGCCGGTTGAAGGACGCGATCACCCACAGCGAGATGGGCCTGCGCCTCGGGTCGAACCCGCACTACATCGGCAGCACCACGCCCAAGCCGCGCACGGAGATCATTGAGCTGACCGAGCGCGCCGACGTCATCGTCACCAAGGGCCGCACCCGCGACGCGATCCACCTGCCGCAGGAGCAGCGGAACAAGCTGATCCGCAGGCACGCCGGCACCGCGACCGAGGCGCAGGAGCTGGACGGCGAGCTGCTGAAGGACATCGAGGGGACGCTGTGGAAGCGCCTCATGCTCGACCGGACCCGCGTGGGCGCAGCACCGCCCCTCGTGCGCATCGTCGTCGCCATCGACCCCGCGGCGAAGGACGGCGACGAGTCCGACGAGATGGGCATCATCGTTGCCGGGCTCGGCCAGGCGTACATCCCGGACAAGAACGGCTACGTCCGCCAGCACGGCTACGTCCTCGACGATCTGTCCGGCCGCATGTCGCCCGAGGAGTGCATGCGCAAGGCAGCCGAGGCGTACCACGCGTGGAAGGCCGACGTCGTCATCGCCGAGACGAACAACGGCGGCGACTGGATCGGGACGACGCTGCGGCAGATTGACGCCACGGTGAACTACGACACCGTCACAGCCACTCGCGGCAAGGCGACGCGCGCCGAGCCCGTGGCCGCCGTGTTTGCGCAGAACGCGGGGCACATCGTGAACAGCCTGCCTGACCTTGAGACGCAGCTGACGACGTGGGTTCCCGGCCGGGACAGCCCCGACCGACTGGACGCCATGGTGTGGGCCCTCACATCTCTCATGCTCGCGCCCGCGGGCAACACCGCTGCGGTCGCCTAGGAGGACGACGTGAGCCACTACAGGAACCGAGCCCTACGCCGAACCGCCGAGACGCGGGCCGGCATGGGCCTCGACACCCTGCGGGACCGCATGCCCATCACTGTCGCCTCGATCGGCGGACAGCAGTCCCTCACCATGTCCCTCGACGCCGAGGCCCGCGGCTTCTCCAACAGCGCCGTCGCGTACCGGTGCGCGGACGCCATCGCCAGCAACGCGAGCAGCGTGCCCCTCGAAGTGGCCCGGCCGGACGGCTCGTTCATCGAAGGCCACTCGGTCGCCCACCTGTTCAACAAGCGGCCGAACACCTTCATGTCGGCCCGCGCCCTGAAGTACCTGACTTTCATGCAGGCCGAGTTGGCCGGACAGGCGTTCATCTGGCAGGACCGCGGCGAAACCGGCCTCGGCGACCCGACCGAGATCCACCTCGTGTTCGACCAAGTCGACGTGGTGGTGGACAAGCCGATCGTGCAGCGGCCGACGACCGCGAACATCATCGGGTTCATCATCCGCCGGGCTGACGGGACGCAGGTCCCCGTGCTGCCGGAAGAGATGATCTGGCTACGCTACCCGCACCCCTTCGACCCGCTGGGCTGCCTGGCCCCGTGGAAGGCCGCACGGCACGCAGTCGACATGGACGCCTTCGCCCGCGAGTGGCAGCGCTCTTCGTACGCCAACGGTGCACGGCCCACGAACATCGTCTACCTCGGCGACATGGGCGAGAACGAGTACAACCAGACCGTCGCCGCGTGGCGCTCCTCGATGCAGGGCCCGGGGAACGCAGGAAAGAGTCTGTTCGTCCGCTCGCAACCCGGCTCGGGAGGCGGGGCGGCCGGCGGCAAGGGCATCGCCGTTGAGCGGATGACCTTCACCCCCGAGGAGATGGAGTACCTCGAATCCCGCGTGGCCAACGCCGACGAGGTCATGCTCGCCTTCGGCGTTCCCCGGGACTACCTCGTCGGCGGCACGACGTACGAGAACCGGACCGCGGCGAAGGCCACGCTGTGGTCGGACACGATCAAGCCGAAGCTGGAGATGGTCAGCTCCGAGATCGACCTGCGGATGCTGCCCTCGGATGCCGAAGACGCGGTGTTCGACCTGTCCGGCGTGGACGCGTTGCAGGACTCGCAGGACTCCGTGGCCAACCGGACCCGGGCCACGGTGTACGCGGACACGCTGATGATCGACGAGGCCCGTGCGGCGCTCGGCCTTGACCCGCTGCCGAACGGGCTCGGCGCTCACACGCTCACGCCGTATAGGGCCCAGTTCGCCCCCGTGCAGGGCACCCCGGCCGCCGACTCGGCGCGGTCGTGGGATGTCGACTGGTCCCGTCTCCAGCCGCCGACGCCCGACGTTGGGGTCGTCGTCGAACGCGCGGTAGAGGCTGTGCTCGGCCGTCTCCTCGGTGCGACACCGCCGCAGGTCGACGACCGTCCGACGCCCCGTCTGTCCCGAGCGGACGACGCCCCGTCGTCACCGTCGCTCAGCGAGATCAACGCGGCGTACGACGAGCTTGAGCGCGCCGGCCGCCGAGCGGTGCAGGTCCTCGCCCGCGAGCAGGCCGAGCGGGTACTGCGGGACTTCGACCGGCTGATGAAGAAGCCGGAGCGGTCGGCCGCGTGGCTGACCGAGGTGCGTACCGAGTCGGCCGCCCTCGCCCGTGAGCAGCAGCTCGTGCTCGCGCCCCCGGACCCGGAGGAGGTGCCGGCCGCGCGCCTCACCGACATGGAGGTCGCGTCCGGCCCGGAGGGGTGGGAGGAGCGCATCAAGGTGGGGCAGCTCTTCGACCCTCGGTACTGGCGCCGTCGTACGGGCGAGGCATTGCGGCCGTTTGTTGAGCGGGCGTGGAAGCGCGGGGGTGCGTCGATCACGGGCTCGTTCGACCTGGACGAGCCGAACGTAGCGGGGGCGCTGGACGACCGGATCGAGGAGTTGGCCGGGCAGGTGACGGCGACGACGGAGCAGGTGTTGCGGTCGCAGATCCTGGCGCACGGTGTAGCCGAGGGCGAGTCGGTGCCGGAGCTGCGGGCGCGTATCCAGCGGACGTTCGCGAACCTCGGGGACTTCCGGGCAACGATGATCGCCCGCACAGAGTCGGTGGGCGGCTACTCGCAGGCCTCGTTCCTGGCCGCGCTGGACGCGGGGGCGACGACCAAGACGTGGCTCGCCACCGGGGACCAGCGGACTCGGGAGACGCACCGGCAGGAGAACGGCCGTACGGCCGCGATGAACAAGCGGTTCACCCTCACGAAGAGCAGGTGGCCCGCCGATCCCACAGCGCCCGCGAGCCAGTCGATCCAATGCCGCTGCGCTCTCACCTACTCGTTCGAGGAGTCCTGACCATGCCCCTGCCCACCGTCGGACGGATCGTCCACTACCTACTGTCCGAGGAGGACGTAGCTCGCATCCTTGACCAGCTCAGCCACAACCCGCCGGACGTCTCGGCTCAGTTCAACGAGCCCCGCCTCGGCCAGCCGTACGCGGCCATGGTGACCTCGGTGAACGACCACCCGGTCCACCCGGACGTGAACCTCAGCGTGTGGCTGGACGGGCCCGCCAACTACTTCGCTCCCTCCCGCAGCGAAGGCACCGAGCCCGGCACGTGGTGCTGGCCGCCGCGAGTGGGGGCCTGACCGTGGCGACGCTGTTGCGCGGTGAAGTCCGCGCCATCCTCCAGCCCGCAGGCACAGCCCAGTACGAGGGCGCCTACTGCCCGAAGGGCGTCCCGTTCCACGAGGTGCGCCGGGGCCCGTTCGACGGGAAGGCGGACATCGTCGTACGGCCGGACGCGGACAGCTCGCTGCCCAAGCACATGACGTTCGGCGACGGGCGCGTGGTCTACGAGTACGACGGCCGAGACAAGAAGGGCCGCGCGGTCTACCGGTACGCGCCGCGCCTCAGCCCGTCGCACCGGGCGGTCATGGACGGCGTGGCCGAGGTCTACGCCGAGCACGCCCTCAAGCAGGCCCGGTAGTGAAGCGGCTGCTCATGGCCATCGCTGGCCGCTGCGACACGCACGACCGTGCCGCGTACTCCGTCACGGCGCGGCTGGAACGGGAGCTGGGCCTGCCCCTATCACCGCCCCCGGCCAGCATCACGGACCAGCTCGCGAACCCGAACCTGGTCGACTGCGGCAACAGGCGTTGCCGAGCAAGGAGGAACCGGTGAACGTCCTGATGATCGAGTGCCCGTACTGCCACGTGCAGCAGCCAGCCCGGATCAACGCCGTGGCGGACGTCGACCTGACGCGCGACGACCTGCCCGACGTCGTGGCCGTGACGCAGACCGCAGACCTGCGGCCCGCCAAGACGCACGCGCAGACGTGCAGGAGCAGGAGGACCCGGTAATGGAGATCGAGTTCCGCGTATTCCAGCAGCATGAGTTCCGTGTCGACGAGGGGCAGGACGGCACCTTCGACGGCGTGGCCTGCCAGTACGGGAAGAAGGACAGCTACGGCACGACGTTCCACCCGGGCGTCTTCAAGCGCGGCATCGACAAGGGGTCGTACGCCTACCTGTTCATGCACAGCCCGTACGACCCGATCGGCACCTTCCGCGCCGACGAGCAGCCCAACCTGCTGCACATCGCGGGCGCGTACGACGACACGCAGTCCGGCCGCGACAAGCGCGCAATGGCCCGGTCCGGCTCGGCGCGGGAGCTGTCCGTGGGGTTCGTACGCACGGACCTGCCGGAGTGGAAGAAGCTCGCCGAGATGGGCGACGAGGACCGCGCCGACGTGCTGGACAACATCCGCAGCGCGCGGCTGATCGAGGTCTCGCAGATCACCGCGCGCATGGCGGCCGTCCCCGGCAGCAAGCTGAAGACCGTCCGGTCCGCGCTCGGCGCCCTGTACACCGAGACCGTGGGTGAGCCGACCCTCGCCGAGCGGCTGGCCGACTATGACCGCGAGCACGGCCGGGACTCGGCGGTCGCGCACGAGGTCGAGATGCAGCGGCGGGCACGCCGGGCGGCGCTACTCCGGCTGACCACCACCAGCGTGTGACGGGCGGGGGCCGCCGCGAATTGCAGCCCCCACCCACACGCACACCCGCAGTCGATCTACCCTCCCCACATCCGGGCCGCTCGCACCGGACGTATAAGCCGTGAGCATGCCGGGCGCGATCCACCGGCCGTGACAGACGGACGCAGACCCCCAGACATCTGGGCGGCTGCGAGCCGTCCACGGACCGAGAGGACCCTCGTGAGCAACTTCGCGAAGATCCGCCCCATCGGTCGCCGTCGTGACGGCCGACCGATCTACCCCATCAAGGGCGGCGCACCGACCCTGCTGGAGCAGCGCGACGAGATCGTGAAGCACCTCCAGGACCCGGACTACAAGGGCGACCCCGCCGAACTCCTCGCGCGCGCCGACAAGGTAGCCGCGGACATCGACGCAGCGAACCAGCGTGACGCCCGCCTCCGTGCCCTCCAGGCCGCGCAGCTCCCGGCCGGAGACCCGGCCCCGGACACCCGCGTGCAGCCGGGCATGCAGCCCGACGCCAACGGCAACGAGCACCCGCTCACGGTCGCCGAGGCGTTCATCCGCAGCGAGGCCCTGGCCACGTTCCGGGCGCGCGGCAAGCGCGGTCAGTTCTCGGTCGACGGCATGGACTTCCGTGCGGCCCCGGCCGGCACGGTCACCACAGGCACGCAGCCGCAGCAGAACACTCGGGTGCCGGGGATCATCCCGCAGAACCCGGATTTCCCGCTGCTCATCGCGGGCCTGCTCGATAGGCAGGTCAGCGACGGGACGACGCTGGAGTACATGCGGGACACGTCGGGCCCGCAGTCGACGTGGAACGCGGCGGCGGTCGTGGCCGAGGGTGGCGACAAGCCGAAGAGCGGGCCGTTTACGTTCGACCTGATCAGCACGAGCCTCAAGACGGTCGCGCACTGGGTGCCGATCACCCGTCAGGCCGCGGACGACAACTCCCAGCTGATGGGCTACATCAACGGGAGGCTCACGTACGGGCTTGAGTACAAGCTCGACCGCGAGATCCTCACCGGCAACGGCACCACGCAGATGCAGGGCATCCTCACGACGTCCGGCATCGGCGCCTACCAGCCCCCGTCCGGTAACACGGACTCGAAGCTGATCACCATCCGCAAGGCCAAAACCCAGGGTGAGCTGGCGCTCTACCCGCCGGACGCCCTGGTCCTCAACCCGATCGACTGGCAAGACATCGAGTTGGACACCGACGCAAACGGGCAATTCCGGGTGATCACTTCGGTGACCGACTCCGGCGCGCCCATGCGCATCTGGGGTCTGACCGTCGTCACCTCCGTGGCGATGACCGCGGGTACCGCGCTCCTCGGCGGCTACCGCATGGGCGCCACCCTGTGGGAGCGCCAGGGCGTCACCATCCTGATGACCGATTCGCACGCGGACTACTTCACCGCGAACACGCTGGTCATCCTCGCCGAGCGCCGCGCGAACGTGGCCGTCCACACCCCGGCCGCGTTCGTCAAGATCACGTTTGCGGCGCTGCCGTAATGGCCGGCGTCGTCAAGCAGGTCACGCTCGCCAAGGGCGGCACCAAGGTGACCAACCAGGAGACCGAGGTTCTGCAGGTCATCGGCACCTCGCTGCCGCTCATGGACGGGACGACTAAGCCCGTCATCGCCAACGCCGCGGTCCCGTTCGCTGACCTGACCGCAGCCGCGAACGCCTTCAACTCGCTGCTCACCGCTCTGCGGACGCGCGGCGTCATCTCCTAGGAGCTGATCATCCATGGCAGCACGTAAGACTGCGGACGCCGCAGACGAGCAGCCCAACGCGGCCGTCGTGTCCACCCGCGAGTACGCGGGCGGTGTGGGCTGGGACGTAGGCCAGGCCGCACCTGACGATGCCTACCGCGCCCTCGACTCGGCCGGGAGCGGCGAGCAGGTCGGCCCGGTCCTGCACACCCACCCCGGCGGATTCGCCCGGCAGATCGTCGCCAAGGGCGGGCTCATCACCGAGGGCGTCAAGCGCGAGCTGGAGGCCGGCGACAAGTCGGCCGAGGGCGAGCAGGGCTGACGCATGGCGTACTGCTCCGAGGTGCAGGCCCGTGACGCGGGAGTGACTGGCACGAGTGCCGAGGTCGCCGCGTGGATCGAGGCTGCCCGCGAGCAGATCACGCGCTACACGTGGCAGCTCTTCGAACCAACTGACCTGGTGGTGGTGGCGGACGTGGCGCCGGGGGGACTGGTCATCCTCCCGCGCCGCGTCCGGACTATCGCCTCGGTCATGCCTGTTCTGGCCGCAGGCGACGGGCCGTCTATCCCGTCGTCTGCGTACCGGGTGACGTCGTCTGACGTGCTCGGACAGATCGACGCCCTGCACCTGTCGTGGGGTGGCTACGACGACCTCGTGGTGGGTGCCGAGTCCTATGCCGGCGGGTGGCTCGGACTGTGGGAGCGGTGGGGTGCCCGGCAGGTGAAGGTGCTCGGCTCCTTCGGGTATGACGCTGCGCCGCTGCTGGTTGGGCAGGGCAACGCCTTGCTCGCGGCGGACATGCAGGCGAAGGCCCGGCCGTCCGATGCGGACGCCGCTGAGGACTCCTCGCTTCAGGTGGACGACGAGGGCAACAACGTCGCCATTGAGGACTCCGACGACGACGCGTCGTCGGACGTCGTCTCCCCGGCAGCGTCTACGGGTTCGACGCAGGTCGACGCCCTGTTGGCGGGCTACCTCAACCGTGGTGTCTCGCTGATCGGGGGCATCTGATGGTGCGGGTACGTCGCTCGTTCCGGCCGCAGATGCGGGCGCAGGCGGGGCAGTTGATCAACACGCGTGAGTACGAGCGCGGGCTGCGCCGGTTCTTCGGCGGCATGTCGGCCGAGGTGGCGCGTGCTGTGGACCGGACGCGCATCGACGTGCAGAACGAGGCACGCCGCCGGGCCCCGGTCGACACCGGTCGCCTGCGGTCCTCGATCGTGTCGCGCACGGAGGGCGGCGGGCGGTCGCTCGGCTACGTGGTCGGCACGAACGTCAACTACGCGGCGGCGATCGAGTACGGCGTTGCGGAACGCGACATCTTCCCCAGCGCGAAGAAAGCGTTGTTCTGGCCGGGCGCCGCTTACCCGGTGGCCAAGGTGCATCAGAAGGCACGTCCCGCGCGGCCGTTCCTACGCCCGGCTGTCGAGATGACCGAGATCTTCTGGCGGGCGCACGCCTCGCAGATCGGGCGGCGCTGATGGCCGCGACGACAGAGGGCGCCGTGAAGGCGTTCTGCGAAGGCCTCGGGTTCGGCGTGCCGTTCTTTCGCGAGGGGCCCCGCGAGGGACAGGCCCCGCCGTTCGGCGTGGTGCAGCAGGAGAACCTCGCCGTCAGCCCGTCCGGCAACGGCGACTACGGCGACCCGGACGCCGAAATCCAAGTGGTCGAGACGATCACCGTCGACCTCATTCAGCCCGCCCGCGAGAAGACCACGGTCCGAGTCGCGAAGAACGCCGAACGATACGGCCTCGCCGAGGTGTATGCCGCCGCCCTCAACGGCTGCACCTTGCCTGCATCTCCCTCCCCGGTGACGGCGGTGCGGGTGCAGGACATCGACCGCTTCCCCGTGGAGAAGAACCGCATCCGCGAGTCGATCACGGTCCTCGTGCACCGCACATTGCGCCGCTCGGAGGTGGTCCCCCAGTGAAGATCACCCACGTCCGCATGGACCGCGAGGACGCCGTGACCGCGCTCGGCCCGCACTGGCCACCACGCCCCGGCGCCATCGTCGGCCGCTGCCTCGCACTCGCCGACGTCGACCACGGAACGCTCAGCGTCCACGGCGACGACGGACAACCCGGCACCGCCTGGCTGGTGGTCGACGGGCTGATCGTCCCCCAGGACGCAGGGCCCCCTCCACAGCTGCCCAACTGCCGCATCGAGACCGTCCCCGAGCCCGCCCCCGCGACACCGCCGATCACCCCGTAACCCCGGGCCGGACCCCGGCACCAGGAAGGAACACGAGATGCCTCTCTCCCACGTTTCGAAGCTCTACTCGGTGCAGGACGCGAAGATCGCGGCCCTGACCGCCGACCCGGCCACCGGGTCCCCGACCTACGGCGCCCTCATCGACGTGCCCGGTATCCAGACGATGGAGATCTCGGGAGACATCGAGACGAAGACCCTGCGCGGCGACAACGTGAAGTTGGCGACGAACAGTTCTCTCACGAACATCCAGGTCAAGATCGACCACGCGAAGGTCTCGCTGGACGTTCTGATGGCGATCCTCGGCGGCACCGTCACCGACTCCGGAACCACCCCGGCGCAGAAGTCCGTGTGGGATCTCACGAGCACCACGGCCACCCTGCCGCCCTTCAAGTTGGAGGGCGTCACCCCGCCGAACGGCGTGGATGTCGTGGGCGGTGACCTGCACTGGACGCTGCACAAGCTGACGCTCAGCGCATTCCCCGATCTGGGCTTCGCACAGGAGGACTTCCGCGTCGTGTCCTTCACAGCGGACGCGGACCCGCTGCTGTCCAACGGCAAGTGGATCAGCGCCACGATCAACGAGACCGCCGCCGCGATCGCCTGATCTCCGGGCCGGGCGCGTTCTCGCTCAGCGCGCCCGCCCCGGTCACCTCCCCACCCGCAGGCCGAAACCCGGCACTCACAGAGGGACACCACCATGACCACAGGACTCGACCTCCTCGCAGAGGGCGGCACGATCACGCTCACCGATGGCAGCGAGGTGGGACTGCGCTACAGCTTCCGCGCCCTAGCCCTCCTCGAAGCGCGTTTCGGCTCGGTCGGCAACGTGCAGAACGCCATCGACTCGACCGGCCAAGGCGCCGCGTTCGGCCCGCTCGCGCAGATGATCGGCGCTGGCATGGTCGGCCCCGGAGGCTTCGAGCCCCACATCCGCGAGCACGTCGACGCCAAGGGCAACCGCACCGTCTCGGACATCGTGTACCGGCGCCGTACGGACGGCGCGAACCTCGACGACCTCCTCGACCCCGGACGCCTCGGCGACTACACCTCAGCGTTCAACGCGGCCCTCTCCCGCGCGCTGGAGTCACGGGGAAACGACGCAGCCCCGGCGGCCGTGGAGACCGTGACCCCGGGGCTTGGCCATGGGCCGAGTACTACTACCTCGCCGTTGGTGCCCTCCACATTCAGCCCGGCGCCTTCTGGGACATGACACCGGCGCAGCTCCTCACGCTCGCCGATCAGCACCAGGCCGCCCACCAGTCCGGCGGCGACCGATCCCAGCCCACCACAGGCCCCGGCCTGATGGAGATGGCCCTTATGTAGTGGCCCCGCCCCGAGGAGGTGTGACCCGTGGCTGACAACATCAACCTGCCGAACCTCGTCTCGCACCTCGCGGTCAACCTCGATGGCGTGTCCGGGGCGATCGCGGACGCCTCCCGGCAGGGCTCCTCGATGGGCGCCGCGCTGGGCCGTGGCGTCAACAACGAGTTGGACGCGCTGCTGCGGAACTTGCCGCAGGTCCACCTCGACGGCGATTCAACGGACCTCGACCGCGACTTGGTCCGCGTCCACCGTCAGCTGTCTGAACTCCAGTCGCAGCGCATCGGTATCGACATTGCGCTGCCGGACGCGCTCCGGCAGATCCAGACGTTGCAGACGCAGTTGCAGCGCCTCGGTGATGAGCACCCGAACGTCAACGTTCAGGCGTCCACTCGGCAGGCCTCACGGCAGCTGGACGAATTGCTCGCCGCTACCCGGCAGGTGGACGACACCGACGTCCACGTGAACGTCGATATCGACGAGGACCGGCCGAACCGGCTGCGTGGGCTCCTCGGCAGTCTCGGGAGTTCGGGCGCGTCGGCGGGTAAGACGATCGGGCTGGGGTTCGCGAAGGCGTCGGCGTCGATCGGCACGGCGGTCCCGCTGGTGGCGAACATCGTGGCGACGCTGGCCAATGTCGCGCCGGCGGCCGGGGTCGCGGTCACCGGTCTGATCGGGATTCAGCTGACCTCTGGTGCGGTCAAGTTGGCGGCGGTCGGCATGAGCGACGCACTGACGGCCGCGCTCGACCCGTCGAAGGCCAAGGACTTCGACAAGGCGCTGGAGAAGCTGGCGCCGAACGCGCGCGCGTTCGCGAAGGAAGTCCACTCCCTCGCCCCGCAGCTGCACGAGGTACAGCAGACGGTCCAGAACAAAGCCTTCTCCGGCCTGGACACGGTCCTCGACAAACTCGCTGCCAAGACGTTGCCGATCCTGCGTCGTGGCCTCGTCGCTTCGGCGGGGTCCGTAAACCTGATGGCGAAGGGCGTGGGCGGGGCAGCGCTGTCGCTGTCGGATTCCGGCACCCTCGGCAAGGCGATCGACGGCGCGACGAAGGGCATGCGGAACCTGGTCCGAGTTCCGGGGCAGGTTGTCACGGCGGTCGGTCAGGTCGGTGCTGCTGCCGCGCCCGCGTTCAACAAGCTGACGACCGGGGCGGCGTCGGTCGCCGACAAAGTCGCGGACCGGCTGTCGAAGGCGTTCTCGTCGGGCGGCATGGAGAAGGCCATCAACACGGCCGTCGATCTCCTCGGCCGTATCGGCGATGTCGCCGGGAACGTGTTCTCGATCGTCGGCTCGATCTTCACGGCGGCGCAGGCGAACGGCGGCGGGTTCATCGGGACCCTCCAGCAGATCACCGGTGCGCTCGCTACGGCGTTTGCGTCACCGGCGGTGCAGTCCGGGCTGTCGGCCCTGTTCTCCACCATGTCGGTGATCGCGACGACCGTTGCCCCGCTCCTCGGTCAGGCCCTCGGCGTCATCGCACCCGTCCTGACCAAGCTCGGCCCACCGATCCAAACCCTCGTCACCGCGCTGGGCAACGCGCTCTCCCCGATCATCGACGCCCTCGGCCCAGTCCTCGTCACCGCGGCCGGCGCGGTCGGCACGCTGGTGACTGCTGTCGCTCCGCTGCTGCCCGTGCTGGGTCAGTTGGTTGCGGCGGTGCTGCCCGCGCTGACTCCGCTGCTGGACGCCTTGAACACGGTGTTTATCGCGCTCGCCCCGGTGGTGACGCAGGTGGGCGGGATTCTCACCAACACCCTCGCGCCGATCCTCGCTCAACTGCCCGCGATCATCGCCCCGTTGGCGGCTGTGTTTGCGGACAACCTGGTCGTGTGGCTGGGCATCCTCGGTGATCTCCTTGTGCAACTCTCGCCGTCGTTCACGCAGTTGGGTGTCTCGTTCGCGCAGCTACTGATCGCAGCGACCCCGCTGATTACCGCGCTCGCGACGATCGCCACGGAGATCCTGTCCCACCTGGGCCCGGCCATCGCCCCACTGGTCCAGGGTGCAGCGCAGCTCGCGACGATGCTGACGCGGCTGGTGACCGCGGTCATCACCACCATCGTTATCCCCGCCTTCCAGACGCTGAGCAAGCTGTTGACGGGCGATGTGTCCGGGGCCTTCAAGTCGGCGCAGAAGCTGTTCAGCAACGTCATCAACGCGACGGTCACCCTGTTCGTGGCCCTCCCGGGGCGGGTCGTGGCGGCTATCGCTCCGCTGCCCGGCAGGCTTCAGTCAGCTGCCGTTTCGGCGGGTTCGCAGTTGGTGTCGGGGATCCGCAGCAAGTTGTCGGATGCGGTCAAGCTCCTGTCTGGTCTGCCGGGCCGGGCCAAATCTGCGCTCGGTGGTCTCGGGGGCACTCTCGTTGCGGCGGGTGCATCGCTGATCAGCGGGTTCATCTCCGGCATCAAATCGAAGATCGGCGCGGTTCAGTCCACGCTCAGCGGCCTGACCAGCAAGCTCACGGACTGGAAGGGTCCGAAGGCCAAGGATGCCAAGATCCTCACCCCGGCCGGACAGCTGCTGATCAAGGGCTTCATAGCGGGTATCGACGGCACCACCGCGCAGCTCAAGTCCAAGCTGGCCTCGATCACCAAGGCCCTGCCTGCGAACGTCAAGAGCGGCGTCGGGAAGACCCTGGCGAAGGCGACCGCCGAACTCCAGAAGGAAGTCACGCGCCGGGACAGCGTCCTCAAGCAACTCGCTTCCGCGCAGAAGAAGTTGGACGACCTGGTGGCCGCGCGGTCGAAGGCTGCCGGGGACATCACGTCGGGGATCCTCCAAGAGGCCAACATCACCACCGGGCACAGTGACGTCAACAGCGTCACGTCGATCACGGTCGGGTTGCAGCAGGCGCTGAAGGCGTCGCAGGCGTTCCAGGCCAACATCGCCGCCCTGAAGAAGGCCGGGCTGCGCTCGGACTTGTTGCAGGAGATCGCGGACGCCGGAGTTGAGGGCGGCTCGGCGACAGCCGCTGCGCTGGCGAAGGCGACCCCAGCGCAGCTCAAGCAGATCAATGACCTTCAGGCGCAGCTCGCCAAGAGTGCGACGGCGACCGGCAACACGGTGGGCGACGCCCTGTACGGGGCCGGGATCAAGGCGGCGGCTGGCCTCGTGGCCGGGCTGAAGTCCCAGGAGAAGGCGATCGAGAAAATCATGGAGCAGATCGCCGAGGGGATGCTCAACACCGTCAAGAAGAAGCACAAGACGCACTCGCCGTCCCGCGCCTTCTACGACATTGCCGTCATGGACGGCGAGGGCCTGCGCGGCGGATTCAAGGCCATGACCGCCAAGGTTCGGGACGCCGCCCGCTCGATGGCGGCCGGCGCCCTCGACATCACGGGCAACGCGTTCGCCGTGCCGTCCGGGGCGCAGCTCGCTGATGTTTCCGCTGCCGCTGGCGTGGGCGACCAGAACAACCACTTCCATCTGTACGGCTCGGACGCGTCGCCGGACGGCATCCTGCGGGCGCTGTCCTGGCAGGGCCTCGTAGGGAGGCGGTGACCGTGGCAGCATTCGGACAGATCCAGTGGGGGCCCCTAATGTTCGGCCCCGGCACGCAGTACGCGGTGACAACGGTCTCGGGGCTCGACGACCTGCCGGACATTCGTACCGAGGACGTCGAACGGCCGGGCCAGCACGGCGACTACACCGGCCCCGACTACACCGGGGCACGCACCATTCAGCTCGGCCTCGGCCTGCGCGGTGAAGACCCCGACGACCTGCGCGCCCTGAGCATCGCCCTGCGCAACGCGACCCAACCGCAAGACCAGCCCGCACCGTTGCAGTTCCTCGATCAGGGCGTCCTCGTCTACGGCAAGGTCCGCAAGAGGTCGATTCCGTACGACGCCGAATACCTGTGGCGGCTCGGCGACGCGGCCCTTGAGATCTACTGCGCCGACCCGTACCTGTACGGCCTCGACGAGCAGTCCGCATCGACGACCGCCTACAGCCCGGCGGCCGGCCGTACGTACCCGCTGACGCACCCCCGGACGTACGGCAGCGCGGGCACCTCGGGGCGGGTGACGGCCGTCAACTCGGGTGCTAGTCCCGCGTTTCCGGTGCTGCGCATCGACGGCCCGGTGGCGAACCCGGCGATCGAGCAGGTCGGCACGGGCGCCAATCTCACCTTGGACGCCTCGTTGCAGGTGGGCGAGTTCCTGATCATCGATACCCGCTCGCGGGCGGTGCTTCTCATGGGCACCAGTCCCCGCCGTTCATGGGTGCGCGGCGGCTCCTCGTGGCCGCTACTCCAACCGGGCTCCAACGAACTCGCCTACCGAGGCAGCGCGTTGCCGGGCGCCCCTGGCCAATCGTCCCTGCTCACCGTCACCTGGCGCGACACGAGCCTGTAGAGGAAGGAGATCCACCGATGACCGTGATCACTCCCCCCGCGTGGATGCAGGCCGGTAGCTACCCGGCGCGGAACGACCGGCTCGCCCTGACGGGCCTGCTCAGCTACCCGGGGTTCGCAGTCGACGAGTCCACCCCGATGCGGATCCGGCAGGGGGTGAAGCCCAGCTACACCAACTACCAGCTGAAGGTGCGCGCAGCCTCCACCCCGAACATGACCGTCATCGTCAGCGCGGGGTTCGCGTTCATCGACCAGCACGAGACCGGCGGCGCAGGCACATACATCTGCGCCAACGACGGCGACGTCACCCTGACCGTGCAACCTGCGGGAGGCGCTGGCCAGTTCCGGCGGGACACTGTCGTCGCCTCGGTCTACGACGCCGAACTCTCCGGGTCCGCCTCGGAGTGGCGACTGGAGATTGTCCAAGGCCCGTACGCGGCGAGTGCCGGCGCCACGGTGCGGGGCACGCTGCCCGCCAACGCGCAGATCCTCGCGGACATCTCGCTGTCCCCGTCGCAGACGAGCGTGGCCGCGGGCAACATCGGCGATGTCCGGCAGTTCAGCGTGGCTGCGGGCGGCGTGCTGCCCGTCGCCTCGTCGGGTGCTCCGCCTCGGCCGCACCCGGGGCAGGTGCTGTACTACACCGACACGGACGCGTTCTATGTCGGGCAGCTGGCGGGCACGGTGCGGCAGGTCCGGGAGCAGATCCGGCCGTCGACGTCCGACCAGGTCGGCATGCCCGCCTCGTTCGGCACGACCGGTGTTTTCGTGGACTTCACCTCCGCGCAGTGGCCTCCGGTCACGGTGACTGTCCCGCCGTCCGGGTCGGTGAAGGTGACGATCGGCTCGGCGGTCGCGAACACGAACACCACGACGTCGACCGCGTGGGCTGCGTGGCGCGCGTCGGGCGCCTCGACGATGGCCGGTTCGGAGAAGAACGCGGTCACGACGGTCAACGGGCGTACGTACGCGAGCCGTACGTACCAGCTCAACGGACTGTCCCCCGGTGCCGCGCTCACGATCACTCCTCAGTGGAACGTCTCCTCGGCGGGCACGGTCGGCACGGTCACCCGCATCTCGGACGGGCAGCTGATTGTCGAGCCGATCGCATGAGCGTCGACCTGATGGCGCTGTCGTCGCTGGTGACTGCGCCCGCCGCTCAGCCGCAGCACACGTACACGTACCTGTTCGTCGACCTGCGTACGGACACGCTGCTGGCCGAGCTGCCGCTCGCGTCGGTCACCTACTCGTTCGAGCTGAATGGGATCGGCAAACTCGGCGGCACGATCCCGTACAACAACGAGACGCTGCCCCTCGACCCGGAGACCGCGAGCACCCCGGCGCGGACTGCGGTGTACGTGGACCGTGACGGGGTCATCGTGTGGGGCGGCATCGTCTGGACGCGGACGGACGCCACGGGCGGGAAGCAGATCCAGGCCGCCGAGTTCTTGTCGTACTACCAGCACCGGTACGTGAAGAAGACGCTGTCCACGGATACATCGCTGCTGATCAACCCTGCGTACGTGGACGCGGGCGGGCAGCGCCTGTATGCCGACCAACGCTTCGTGGTGTGGTCACTGTTGCGGTACGCCACCGATCAGCCGGGCGGCAACATCGGCTTGGACACCAGCGCGCTCGCTGCGGCGGCAGACGGCATCACCCGCGATGTGACGTACTTCGGGTACGAGCGGCCGGAGATCTACAAGGCGATCTCTGATCTCGCGGCGGCCGATGACGGGTTTGATTTCGCGATCGAGGTCGGGTGGACGCCGATCGCGAACAACAACCCGCCGACCAGGTACCGCCGTGCTCGGTCCTGGTATCCGCGGCGTGGCCGTACGGCTGATGACTCCGGGCTGGTGTTCTCGAAGGGCGGCGGCGCCGGGTCGATCCTCTCCTACGACTGGCCGGAGGACGGCACGTCGATGGTCACGGAAATGTCGGGGCTCGGCGCTGGTACGGGCGAGGCGAAGATCGTTAAAACGGCCGTGGATCAGGACCTGATTGATTCGGGGTGGCCGCTCCTCGAAGGGGTGGCGTCGTACGACGGCGTCACCGACGAGGACCAGGTGCAGGGTCTGACGAACGCCGACCTCGACGCCGCGAGCGGCTCGCAAGTGCAGCCCACCTTCGAGGTGTCCGCGGACACCGACCCCGCCTTCGGCAGCTACAGCGTGGGCGACGAGGCCCTGTTCGTCATCGACCCCGAGGCGCAATCCCCGTCCGGGCGTGAGGGTGTGCTGCGCATCGTGTCCATCGAGAACACGTCGGTGAACGGTCCCGAGCGCATCAAACTCACCTGCGTGGGGGTCTGATGCCCAAGGTCCAGAAGACCAGCAACTTCCTCCAGCGGCTGGCCGAGGTAGAGGAGCGACTCGCCTCTCTCCAGCGGACGGGCTGGGAACGCGACGAGCTGCCGTTCTACCCCACCTCGCTGCACGGCCTGGTGTACGAGGACGCCACGTCGTTCGTGACCCTGTGGGAGACGGTCCTGTCCCCGCGTACGGCCACGCTCTCCCTTGGCCTCGTGCTCCTCGGTGACGTCGTCTCCGCCACGAACACGGGCGGCAACTGGCAAGTCCTCCTCAACACGGATGTTGCCGCGTCCGGCACGGTTCCGGCGACGTTCAGCTACGTCTTCCCGGCCCTCACCCTCGACCTCACCCCGTATCTCGCGCTCACCCAGCTGAAGGTCTCGGTCCAGGTGCAGCGCACGGCGGGCGCCACGACCGGCGGCAAGTACGGCGGCGGCGGTGCGATCGGCTGCTCACCCCGATACGCCCAACTCCTCTGAAAGGGACCACCCCATGGCCACACCCCTGACCGCGACCGCGACGCTGACCGTGCTGAAGGCCGAGGGCCTCACCGTCCACGAGCACGCCGGCTGGTCGACGCACAACCGCGAGGCGGCGACCGGCAAGACCTTCGGCCCCGTGATCGGCGTACTCATCCACCACACTGCCGGGCACGGCGACAAGGAGATCTGCTACAACGGCCGCTCCGACCTGCCCGGCCCGCTCTGCCACTCCTGGCTCGGCAAGACCGAGGGCCTGTGGATGATCGGCCACGGCCGCACCAACCACGCCGGATCCGTCGATCTCGACGTCCTCAACGCGCTGCGCGCCGAGAAGTCGCCGCTGCCCGTGGACAACCAGGCCAACGCGGACGGCAACGACGTGCTGTACGGGCTGGAGATAGAGAACCTCGGCAACGGCAAGGACCCGTACCCGGAGGCGCAGTACCACCAGGCGGTGCTGTGGGCGGCGGCCCTGTGCCGGGCGCACGGGTGGACGGAGAAGTCCGTCGCCGGGCACAAGGAAGTCCAGCCCGGCAAGATCGACCCCAGCTTCGACATGGACGACTTCCGCGCCGACGTGAAGAAGCAGCTCGCCACCAAGCCCGGTGGCGGCACGGGCACGCCGACGCCCGCCAAGCCGCGCGTGGACCTGTCGCAGCTCATCACCGCGGCCAAGACCGACCCGAGCGCGAAGCAGGGCCACGTCACCTACATGGCCGGCACGAACCTCGCCGAAGCCGCGCTCGTGAGGCTCGGCTACCTCGCCAAGACGTATGCGGGGGACGGCTCGTTCGGCTCGACCACGGTCAAGGCCTACGCCGCGTGGCAGCGCCACCTCGGCTACACCGGCACGGACGCCAACGGCATCCCCGGCACCACATCCCTCAGCCAGCTCGGTAAGAACACCGGGCTGTTCACCGTCGTCGCCTGACCTCTGGAAGGACTCGGCATCATGACCCTCTACGACTGGCTCGCCTCCCTGTGGCGCACCCTCGTGCCCTACTTCGTGGGGTTCGCCGCCGTGCAGTTGGCCCGGCTCGGCATCACCATGAACGACGCCACGCTGACGGCCGCACTCACGGCCGGGTTCGGCACCGTCTACTACGCCCTGTTCCGGCTGTTGGAGCAGAGAGCAGGGAAGGCGTGGGGCTGGTTCCTCGGGCTGGCCCGGCCGCCGCAGTACCCGAAGCAGACTGCCGGCGGCGTCTGATGTGCGCGGCGGCCCGGCGGCTCAAGGCGCGGCTGGGCCGCCGCGGCATCTTCCTGTTGATCCTCGGCGTGGGTAAGACGTGCTGGGGCCTCAGCTTCCTCTTCGACCCCCCGAGCCCTCACGGCCTTGAACTCCTCACGCACTGGTGCTCGCTGCGTCATTGGGCGTGGCTGTGGATCTTGTGTGGTCTCGTCACTACGGGCTCGGCTTTCCTGCGGGTCGGTCGTGACGGGCTGGGGTTCCTGGCCGCGCTTCCTCCCCCCACCGTGTGGGCGGTCGCCTATGCGTCTGCCGTCCTCAACGGCGACTACTCGCGCGGCGCGTACGTCGCTGTCTGGTACCTCACCTCGCACGTCGGGGTCATCTTGTGGGCGGCAACGGTGCCCGAATACTCGGTCCCCCACCTGCCGAGACCCGCCCGGAAAGGCAAGGCGCCGTGAGTCTGTGGGCTGGGATTGTCGCCGCGTTCGGCACGGTCGGCATGGTGCTCGCTGGTCTGTTCGCGGCACGGGCTACGACGCGGGCGGCGGCGGCTACGGCCGAGGCGACGCAGGCGGCCGCTCAGGTACAGGCGGCACCCGCGCTGCGGTCGGCGGATCTGGCCGTGTTGCAGGCAACCGTGACCCGCGTGGACGAGGAGAACGGGCAGTTGCGTGGGCGCATGTCCCGCTTGGAGTCGATCCTCCGGGCGTTCTCGTGGACGACGGACCGGTGGGCCGCGCAGATGCACCGGGCCGGGATCGACCCTGATCCTGCGCACCCGTTGGTGGACGAGTACAACCGAACTGGAGTGTGACCCACCATGCCGTTCCCCGATGGGGTGCAGACCGTCACCCTGACCGGACACCAGACGCTGGCCGATGGCAACGGCCGCCCGCTGCCCGTGAAGATCCGGCCCGTACCTGACCGCGTCGTCGGTGCGGAGTGGGGCGTCGTCGTCGAACGTGACCCCGTCGTCGTCCAGCCCGACGCCGCTGGTCAGTGGAGTAAGGCGCTCGTCGCGACCGACGCCGCAGGGTTCGACCCGACGGGCTGGACGTACCGCGTCGAGACGGGCGGCGGCGAGGCCCTGTACGTGTCGCTGCCGCACTCGCTTGGCACGGTCGACCTGTCCGAGCTGATCGACGCGGGCTCGGACGACGGCGAGTACGTCCTTGTGCCCGGCCCGCCCGGACCTCAGGGACCGGCCGGCCCGAAGGGCGACAAGGGCGACCCGGGCGACGGCGGCGCAGGGCTGGTCACCTCGGTCAACGGGGAGCAGGGCGTTGTCGTGCTGGACGCGGCCGATGTGGGGGCCGATGCTGCTGGCGCAGCCACTGCCGCTCAGGTCGCAGCGATCAGCGCCGCGGCATCGGACGCCACGGGGAAGGTGGCCGCGCATGTCGCTGCCACCGATCCGCACGGCGACCGTGCTGCCGCAACGTCCGCACTGTCCGGGCACGTTGCCGCCACGGACCCGCATGGGGATCGCGCCGCCGCATCCACCGCGCTCGCCACGCATGCCGGGCAGACGACCACCGTGCACGGCATCGCGGACACGGCCGTGCTTGAGACCGTGACCGGCGCGCAGTCGAAGGCGACCGCCGCGCAGTCCGCTGCAACCACCGCGGCGGCGGCCGACGCCACGGCGAAGGTCTCGGCGCACACGGCGGCGAGCGACCCACACGGAGACCGCGCCGCAGCCACCACAGCGCTCACCACGCACACCGGCGCCGCGGACCCGCACGGCGATAGGGCCGCCGCAACGGCCGCGCTGACCACCCACACGGGGGCCGCTGATCCACACGGAGACAGGGCGTACGCGGACAGCAGCAAGCTCGCGAAGGCCTCGAACCTCAGCGACCTCCCGAACCCGGGAACCGCACGCACGAGCCTCGGGCTCGGTGGCGCGGCCACGCTCAGCGTGGGCACGGGATCGGGCACGGTGGCCGCGGGCAACGACGGCCGGTTTACGGACGCGAGGACGCCCACCGCGCACGCGGCGAGCCACGCATCAGGCGGCTCCGACCCGGTCACCCCCGCGGCGATCGGCGCCCTGAGCCTCGCCTCGTACGGCAACCAGTGGGTTCCCTCGGACCACGGGCTGACTGCGTGGGCGTTCGACCCGGCAGCCTCATCGACCTCGGGTACACCGTTGTCCGCTGGGTTCATCTACCTCGTCGAGCTGGTGCTCAGGCAGGCTGCCACCATCAGCAAGATTCACGCGGTGCTCGGCGCCGCAGGATCGGGGCTGACCGCAGCCCAGTGCCTCGCCGGGTACTACGACACCGCAGGCAACCGAGTCGGCATCACCGCGGACCAATCGACCGTGTGGACTAGCGCGGGCTACAAGGCGATGAACCTGCTCTCCTCGTACTCGGCGCCGGCCGGGAAGTTGTACGCGGCGTTCTTGTTCGCGGGGACGACGAGCCCGACGTTCGCGTGCGGGTCGACTCTCGGGGCGGCGTTCACCCCGGGCAACGCCAACTTGGCCGCGTCCGGGTACCGGTTCTGCCGGAGCGCGTCGGGGCAGACGGCGTTGCCTACGTCGATCACGCTGTCCGGGTACACGCCCGACGCTAACAACGTGTGGGCCGCCGCGAGTTAGACCTGCGGAGCCTGCCCGTACACGGCCACCCACCGGTCGCCACGCATCACAATGTCCGCCGTCTCGACCGGGCGCCCGGTGGCCTGGTCGTAGAACGTGCGCTCAACGGCGAGGACCGGGCCGGGCGGGTTCATGCCGAGGGCCTGCGCCTCCTGCCTGCTCGCCTGCCGGGCACGCACCCGCTCGACCGGATCGCCTACCTCGATTGAGATGACCCGCATCCGCGCGGCCACGCCGATACCTGCGTACGGGCCGAGCTCCGGGAGCGCGATCAGAGACTGCCCGGTGAGGGCGAGAGGCTCCCACGACTCGGCGAGCTGCACCGGCCGGTCGTCTGCGAGGTAGACGTACGAAGTGTGCATGACGCCGTCGCCCGTGGTGATGCCCAGCCGTGCGGCCACCGTCTCACTCGCCTGCTCAGTCGTCGATTCGGGACGCCACGTTCCCACCGCGCCCTGCTGGGCCGCGCCTTCCGCGAAGGGCGAGTCCTCGTTGTGCCTCCGATGCTGGCGGACCAGAAGGCTGGGTGTGTCCTGTCCTCGGACGTAGTGGCCGGCGCCGTGGCGTGAGACGACGAGGCCTTCGTCGACGAGGAGTTTGTAGGCGGCGCTCGCAACGCTGTTGCTGCCGCCGTACTCCTTGATGAGTTCGGCCACGGATGGAAGGCGGTCGCCTGCGACCAGTTCGCCGCCCTCGATGCGGGCGCGCAGCTCTTCGGCTACCCGCAGGTACAGCGGCGTCTCGGTGCTCACTACCGTGCGCCTCCTTCCATGTGACTTACGTGACAGAGTAGTGCCGCTCGGTCTAGTCTCGTACGAGAGTTACTCTCTCGCACGAGAGCGGGGAACGGGTATGCCCATAAGTCTGAGAGCTGCGGCTTTACGGACCGCGTTAGAGCGCGCACTCGCCGGACCGGTGCACCTGCTCCGCACTGGCGACGGCATACGCCTGCACGCCAGCGCCCCGCCCCCCAACGAGGTTGAGCGCTGGAAACAGACGTTCGACGCCCTACGCACGGCCGATCGATGGGGCGGCTCGTACACGCCGCAGGGCCCCGAGGTCTGGGCCGACATCAAAGACGAGGTGAGCACGTGACGCACGCCGAAGCAACGGACGCCGAGCAGGAACCGACGACCGGGTACGGCTGGTGCAGTTGGCACGACGGGATGAGCCGAACGATTCGCCTCATCCAGGTCCAGGAGCAGGGGTCTGGACCCGGTGGCAGCCTGTTCGCGTGCGCCCCCTGCCGGGAGACACACCACCTCGTCCCCCTCGCTGATCTCCCGGACGAGTAAGTGCATCCGGACTTCGCGGACCCCATTGCGATGCTCCCCATGCCGTGCGCTGCCGACCTGCCGAGCGAGCGGATCGACGGCGACCGGTGCGTCTGGTGTGGCGGCAAGGCGGCGGCCGAGTTGGGGCCGCGGATCAGCGTTGTCGACCGGGCCCTGCTGCGATGGCACCCGCGGGCCTGCGCCCAGTGCATACGGCAAGAGGCGGCGAAGGTGTTCGACAGCCATATACGCACCTGTGCGTACTGCACGCCGACCTCTTACTGCATGGACGCGCGCGCCTTGTATCGACTGGCACTGACTTCCGCCTCCAGCCGGAGCAGGTCGGAGACGGGATGACGCGGTCGGCCCGGCCCCTGCGGGCTGGCCGCCGACCCGCCGCAGCGCCCACCCCCGAGGCCTGCGGCGGGTCACTTCACCAACTCCGAGAGCGGGATACCCATGGCGTCCGCGAGGAGTAGAAGGTCTTCGAGGGTTGGGATTCGGATCGCGTACTCCCAGCGGTGGATGGTCCGGTGGTCGCGGCCGATGAGGTTGCCGAGCTGGAGTTGGGTGAGGCCGGCGTGTTCGCGGGCGGTACGGATGCGTGCCCCGATCTCCCTGCGGCGGGGGAGTACCCAGTCGGGCATCGGGTCAAGGGGCACCCGCCCAACGGTCTAGTGATCATGACTTGTTGTCTTTGCCCAGCCAGGCAAATTTAATGATCTTGGGGGAGGGGAACCCCATGTACACCGCTTGCGGCCCTAGACCCCGGCAGGCGCGCGGTAACGAAGCGGCCGGACGGCGTACGTGTCTCCGCCCTATCCGGTCGTTAGACGCTACGACTCAGTCAAAGCGTCCCGCCCCGGCACCCATCGGTGCCGGGGCGGTCTACCTTGGGCATCAGAAAGCCCCCACCGACTACAGCGGTGGGGGCCTTCTGCCTGTGTGGGTCACTCTCCCCAGCGGCATCACACAGGTACGCGAGAGGCGTGTCTCAGGCGCGCGCGGGGAGACGTACCTGCCCCTCTCGTGCCGACACTCTACGTGTCTGTTGAACTTAGTCCAGTCCCCCGTATGGGTGAGTGACAAGCATGATCACGTGGGCGTGTGGACTTTTAGTGGACTCTGATCATGAGAGAGGCCCCCCGTTCGAATGGAACGAGGGGCCCGTACCCACTCTGACCTGCTGTGCAAGCGGTGCCCTCGGCAGGATTCGAACCTGCGACACCGGCTTTAGGAGA
>NZ_JBHXME010000093.1:0-42431 GCF_042721125.1 Streptomyces sp. NPDC058469 | reverse complement strand
AACGGAGAGACGAGGCAGCGGGTGGGCGGGTTGTAAAGAGCGCGCAAAGACGTTCGAGGGGCCCATCGGAGGGTGGCCCCAAGGGCGACTCGGCAGGCGGAGACGGCGAGTTGGGGGGACGTCACATGTTGATCATGTGTCCCGCGAGTCCGTGCACCGCTTCCTTCACCGCCTCGCCCAGGGTCGGGTGGGCGTGCACGTTGCGGGCGACCTCGTGGACGGTGAGGTCCCACTGCTGGGCGAGGGTGAGTTCGGGGAGGAGTTCGGTGACGTCGGGGCCGATGAGGTGGCCGCCGAGGAGTTCGCCGTACTTCGCGTCGCTGATCAGCTTCACGAAGCCGGTGGTGTCGCCGAGGCCGTGCGACTTGCCGTTCGCGGTGAACGGGAACTTCGCGACCTTGACGTCATGCCCCAACTCCCGTGCCTGCGCCTCGGTGTAGCCGAAGCTGGCGATCTGCGGCTGGCAGTAGGTGGCGCGCGGGATCATCGCGTAGTCCAGCTCCATCGTCTCCGCGTCGGAGAGGGTCTCGGCGGCGATCACGCCCATCGCCTCGGCGGCGTGCGCGAGCATCAGCTTCGCGGTGACGTCGCCGATGGCGTACAGGTGCGGGACGGACGTACGGCACCGGCCGTCGACGTCGATCGCGCCACGCTCGGTCAGCCGTACGCCCGTGTTCTCCAGGCCGAAGCCGGTGACGTTCGGGGCGAAGCCGATCGCCTGCAACACCTTGTCGGCCTCCAGCACCTGCTGGGCGCCGTCCTTGCCGGTGACCGTGACGCGGACCTGCGGGCCCGACTCGTCGATCGACTCGACGCGGGTGGAGGTGAGGACGTCGATGCCCAACTTGCGGTACTGCTTGGCGAGTTCGGTGGAGACCTCGACGTCCTCAAGGGGCGCCATACGGTCCAGGAACTCGACGATCGTGACCTTCACACCGTAGTTGTGCAGGACGTAGGCGAACTCGATGCCGATGGCGCCGGCGCCCGCGATCACGATCGACCGCGGCAGGTCGTCGGCGAGGATCTGCTCCTCGTAGGTCACCACGCGCGCGGTGCGGCGGGTGCCGGGCAGCAGCCTGGGCGTGGCACCGGTCGCGATGACGCAGTGCTCGAAGCCGATCGTGCGCGACTCGCCGTCGTAGCCCGCCACTTGGAGGGTGTGCGGGTCGAGGAACGTGCCGCGGCCGTCGATCTCCGTGATCTTGTTCTTCTTCATCAGATAGTGGACGCCCTTGACCCGGCCGTCCGCGACCCGGCGGCTACGGCGGAACGCCTCGCCGTAGTCGAAGGAGACCTCCCCCTCGACCTTGATGCCGAAGGTCTTCGCCTCGCGGGTGAAGATGTGCGCCAACTCGGCGTTGCGCAACAGGGCCTTGGTCGGGATGCAGCCCACGTTCAGACAGACGCCGCCCCAGTACTTCTCCTCGATCACCGCGACCCGCTTGCCGAGTTGGGCGGCACGGATGGCGGCGACGTAGCCGCCGGGGCCCGCGCCGAGTACGACGACGTCGAAACGGTCGTCCTGCGTGTCCCGCGCGTCCTGCTGGTCCATCGAAAGGTCCTTTCCCGGAGATCCTCTACGGTCTCCAGGATGCCGCGCTCGCCGACGATCAGGCGAAGAGACGCTCAGGCGAAGAGCGGGGCGAGGTCGAAGTAGACGCGGAAGTCGTCGATGAGGCCGGTCTCGTCGACGTGCCACATGGTGACGGCGGGGACGGTGACGGTGTCGCCGGCCAGCCGGTAGTAGTCGACCGTCTCCTCGATGATGGTGTCGGAACCGGCGTACCACTCGCGGACGACCGTGTGGCGCAGCCCCTTGATGGTGGCGAAGAAGCCGGCGACTCCGGCTGCTATCTCCTCGGGTCCGCTCATCGGCTCGCCGTTCCCGAAGCGCATCCGGCCCTGCGGGGCGAACAGCCGGCTGAAGCCGGCGGCGTCGGTCCCGTCGACCAGGGCGAACACCTTGGCGGCGAACTCTGTGGGCATGGCGGGCTCCCTGAAGCCGAGATTCCGGTGGTGGCACCGGCGACCCGGTCCCGTCCGTCGTACGGCCTTGAGCGTAGTCCGTCCCGTTTCAAGGGAGTTGGGGCCTCCGCGGGGGCGGCGGACCCCTTCGGCGGCGCGTCGGCGTCAGCCGGTCGCGGGCTCCGGTTCCCGCGCCTCGGCCCGGGGTCCGCGCCGGTACACGTCCTTCAGGAAGAGCACGAGGGCGGCGCCGAGCACCCACACCGGGAGGATCACCAGGGCGCGGGACAGGCCGTCGTTCTGGAACCGGGACAGGCCCTGCATCGCGCGGACGCCGACGCCCACCGGCAGGATCTCGGAGAGCGGGCGCAGCCAGCCCGGCAGGTACGCCGCCGGCATGATGCCGCCGCTGCTGCTGTTGCCGAGGATCAGCATGAGGATCGAGGCGAGGGTGACACCGGCCGAGCCGAACAGCCGTAGCAGCACCATGGTCGTGGCCGCGACGGCGGCGCCCATCAGGGAGATCACGACGACCAGCGGCAGGAAGGAGCCGGGCAACGCGCCGAAGCCGGTGCTTCCGGCGATGGAGGCGATCAGGAGACCGCCGACGATGCCGAACAGGGCCAGGCTGGCCATCCGCCAGCGGTATTGGAGGCGGGGGGCGAGTTGGTAGGTCGTCATACCGAAGAGGTAGCCCGCGAGGACCAGGCCGAAGGCGGCGTAGAACACGGAGAGACCTCGGGTGTCCCCCGCTGCCGCCGGAGCCACGTCCTCGACGGCGAGTTCATGCTGCTCCGCGTGCGCCACGGAGCCGAAGGCGGTGGTCACGGTCGCGGTGACGGCGGCGCCGTTCGCACTGCCGTAGAGCAGTTTTCCGTCGCCGAGGTAGGCCGCGTAGACCTTCCTGTCCTGTACGGCGTTCCGGGCGGCGGACTCGTCGGGATACGTCTCGACCGTGAAGCCGCCCGGGGCGATGCGGTCGAGGTCCTGGTTCAGGTGGGCCTGCGCGGTGCCTATCTCCGTTGTGCCGACGCGGAGTTGGTGGGGGCTCGGGGCGTGGAAGGCGGCGAGGTAGACGCTGACGAACACGGCGCCGATCAGCAGCACGACCGCCACGGGGAGCAGGACGGCACGCAGGTTTCCGGGGCCGGGCGGCGGATGGGCCACGTCCAGGGCGTGCTTGTGCGGCTGGCGTGGGGCGCCGGTGGTGCCGGTGACGCCAGTGGTGCCGGTGACTCGGGGGGCGACATGCTGGGACATCGGGAGGGTCCTAGATTAGAAGGCAGCTGATATTATTTGTACATCACAATCAGCTGCCTTACAAAAGTATCCACCAAGAAGCGCCCGGCGAGTGCGCTGCGAGGCGCCCCGCAGAAGAGGTCCACTCCGTGAACCATCCCGACCGCCGTACCGGCTATGTGGCCTGGCAGATCGGCCAGATCATGGCGGCCCGGATGGAGCGCGCCCTGCGCCCGCTCCAGCTGACCCTCGCCCAGCACCGGGCCCTGATGCAGGCCGTCCTGGACCCGGGCGTCTCCAGCGCGACCGCGGCACGCAGGGCGGCGATCACCCCGCAGTCGATGGGTACGGCGGTCAACGGGCTGGTCGAGCGGGGGTTCCTGGAGCGGCGCACCACCCCCGGCGACCGGCGCACCCAGCGCCTGCACGTCACGGAGGCCGGCGTGCGGCTCGCGGCGCGGGCCGCGGAGACGGTGGACACGGCCCACGCCGAGGCGCTTCAGGCACTGACACCGGCGGAGCAGGAGCAGACCCACGCACTGCTGCTCAAGTTGCTGGCGTCACTGAATCCGTCGGCCCTGGAGGGCGACCTGTCCTGAAGGGCCGGGGCGGACCCATCGAACGGGGACTACTCCCACACCACCACATTGCGCCGCACCGGCACCGTCGACGGCCCGCTGGCGAACAGTTCCGGTGAGTGGGCCCGGATGCGCTCGATGTCGCTGAAGACGGCCCGGAGATGGGTGCGCATGGCGGCGCGGGCGAGGGGGACGTCGCCGGCGACGACCGCGTCGTAGATCTCGCGGTGCTGGATGGCGAAGACGGCCGGGGACACGTTCTCGTGGAGGCCGAGGCGCCGGGCCCGGTCCAGGTGACCCTTGGCCGCGGCGACGTTGGTCCACACGTTGCCGTGGCCGCTCAGTCGCATCAGGCCCTGGTGGAACGCCTCGTCCAGGTCGAAGAACTCCTCCAGGCCGAGATCCGCGCGCTGCTGGCGCGCCAGGTTGTCGCGGAGTTCGCTGTCGACCTCGGGGTCGAGTTCCGCGGGCAGGTCGTCCAGCGAGGCGAGTTCGACGGCCTCCCGCAGGAACTGCGCGTCGGCGACCTGCGCCGGGTCCACACGGGAGACGAACGACCCGATCTTCGGGAAGACCTGCACCAGACCCTCCTGGGACAGCAGGATCAGGCTCTCCCGCACCGGGGTCCGGCTCACGCCGAGCGACGCCGCGAGCTCGTTCTCCGACAGGGCGGCGCCCGGGGCGAGTTCGAGGGTCAGGACCATCTGACGGAGTTTCAGATAGATCGCGCGCCGACTCGTGCGGTCCCGGTTCGATTGAGCCATGCGGCCATCGTATCGGTGGGCAGGCACCGGTGAGCTGCGGAGCCCGGGGTACGGGAGCGGACGTGAAAACGTGGTGACACACCCATTGCCACTTCGCGACACATGCTTGTATACAAGTACTGGCCGACCGACAGCACGACCCCTCGGCGCCACCCCTGGACACGCCCCCCGAAGGAGAGCCACCCGTGAGCAAGATCGAGCGCGTCGACGTGTTCGTCGCCTCCCCCGGGCGCACGTTCGTCACGCTGCGCATCACCACGGACGACGGTGTGACGGGCCTCGGTGACGCCACGCTCAACGGCCGTGAACTGGCCGTGGCGAGCTATCTGCGCGATCACCTGGTACCGCTGCTGATCGGCAAGGACCCCGCCCGGATCGAGGACATGTGGCAGTACCTCTACCGGGGCGCGTACTGGCGGCGCGGGCCGGTCACCATGACGGCGATCGCGGCCGTCGACACCGCGCTCTGGGACATCAAGGGGAAGACCGCGGGGCTGCCCGTCTACCAGCTGCTCGGCGGCCGGTCCCGGGACGGCGTCCTGGTCTACTCGCACGCCAGCGGCACCGACGTACCGTCACTCCTCGACGATGTCGAGCGCTACCTGGACCTGGGCTACAAGGCGGTCCGGGCGCAGGCCGCGGTGCCCGACGTCGGCGGCACCTACGGCGTCCGCAAGGGCAAGGTCTACGAACCGGCCGCGACCGAGCTGCCCGACGAGCAACCGTGGGACACCGAGGCCTACTTGGGGTTCGCGCCCACCTATCTGGAAGCCGTCCGGGAGCGGTTCGGGTTCGGCTTCCACCTGCTCCATGACGTCCATCACCGGCTCACGCCGATCGAGGCGGCCCGGTTCGGCAAGAGCGTCGAGGCGTGCCGGCTGTTCTGGATGGAGGACCCGACCCCGGCCGAGAACCAGGAGGCGTTCCGGCTCATCCGGCAGCACACCACGACCCCGATCGCCGTCGGCGAGGTGATGAACTCGATCTGGGACGTCCAGCACCTGATCACCGAGCAGCTCATCGACTACGTCCGCACCACCGTCGTCCACGCGGGCGGCATCACCCACCTGCGGCGGATCTTCGACCTCGCCGCGCTGTACCAGGTACGGACCGGTTCGCACGGCGCGACCGACCTCTCCCCCGTCAGCATGGCGGCGGCCGTGCACCTCGACATCAGCGTGCCGAACTTCGGCATCCAGGAGCACATGGGGCATCCCGACGAGGCCGCCGAGGTGTTCCGCACGGGTGTCACGTTCGCCGACGGAATGCTCCATCCGTCGGAGGAGGCGGGCCTGGGCGTCGAGTACGACGAGAAGGCGGCGGAGCGCTTCCCCTATCAGCAGCGCTACCTCCCGGTCGCGCGGCGTCTCGACGGGTCGGTGCACGACTGGTGAGCGCACGACTGAGCCGTACGACACCCCTCGTACCGGAGGCCCGGCCCGCGGTCGACCCCGCCGAACTCCGCCCCGGCATCGTCCACTTCGGCCTCGGCGCCTTCCACCGCGCCCACCAGGCGGTCTACACCGAGAACGCCGCCGCGCGGTCCGGCGAGCCCTGGGGCATCACCGCCGTGGCTCCGCGGTCGGCGGAGACCGTACGCGCCCTGCGGGACCAGGACTGCCTGTACTCGCTCACCGAGCGCCGTCCGGAGGGCCCCCGCACCCGGGTCGTGGGCTCGGTGGTCGACGCTCTGGCCATGGGGCCGGATGCCAGGGCGGTCAGCACGCTGCTCGCCGATCCCGAGGTGACGGTGGTGACGCTCACCGTGACCGAGAAGGGCTACCACCGTCTCGCGGCCACGGGCGGCCTGGACACGGCCGCCGTCGCCGCCGACCTCGTGTCGGACCCCGACGGGCCGTTCACCACCGTGGTCGGCACCCTGGCCGCCGGACTGGCGGCGCGGACACGGGCGGGCGGCGCACCGATCAGCGTCGTGTCCTGCGACAACATGGCTGACAACGGCGCCGTGTTGAGCCGGGTCGTACGGGAATTCGTCGCCGCGTCCCACTGGCCCGACCGCGTCCGGATCATGGACCGGATCGACGAGACCGTTCGTTTCCCCGCGACGGTGGTCGACCGGATCGTGCCCGCGGTGACCGAGGCCGACCGGCTCGCCGCCGCGACCGCTCTCGGGGTCCGCGACGAACTCGCCGTGACGGCCGAGCCGTACCGGCAGTGGGTCCTGGAGGACTCCTTCGCGGCGCCCCGGCCGCCCTGGGAGCTCGACGGTGCCCTGTTCACAAGGGATGTGACGCCGTATCAGCTCACCAAGCTGCGCCTGCTCAACGGCTCCCACTCCGCCCTCGCCTACCTCGGCACGGCCGCCGGCCGCACCACGATCGCCGACGCCATGGCGGCCGACTGGGGCGAGCGCCTCGTCCGGGCGCTGTGCGCGGAGGTCGCCCCCACCCTCCCGGCAGGCGGCCCCGACCCGTCGGCCTACGCCGACGACCTCGTCGTACGTTTCCGCAACCCCGCCATGCACCACCTGCTCCGGCAGATCGGCTCCGACGGATCGCTGAAGATCACGGAGCGCTGGCTGCCCGCCCTGCGCACGCTGCGCGCCCGCGGCGCGAGTACGCCGGTGCTCGAACTCGCCCTCGCCGCCTGGGTGTTGAGCACCCGGCGGACCGAGACGGACGCACCCACCGACCCGGCGGCCGACACCCTCGCCGCCTGCTGGGACGGAACCACCGCCCCCGTGGAGACAGTTCGCGCGCTGCTGCGCGTCCTCGGCTCGACGGACCTGGCCGACGACGACAGGCTCACCGCCGCGATCGCCGACCGGCTGCCCGCACTTCAGGCCGGACGCATCGAGATCTGAGCCCCCGGCTCCGAACCCCCTGCCTCGTCCGCGCGCTCAACTCGGCACACGAACAACGGAGTTCATGATGCAGGACCGCACCGCTCTCGCGGAGACCACCCGCCCCGCTCAACGCACCACCCGCGATCTCACCAGGGCCGCCGTCTCGGGCTGGCTCGGCACGGCCATGGAGTTCATGGACTTCCAGCTGTACTCACTGGCCGCCGCGATCGTCTTCAACAAGATCTTCTTCCCGGACGTCAGCCCCGCCATCGGCCTGATCGCCGCGATGGCGACCTACGGCGTCGGCTACGTCGCCCGGCTCGCCGGTGCCGTCTACTTCGGGCGGATGGGCGACCGGATCGGCCGCAAGAAGGTCCTCGTCATCACGATCCTGCTGATGGGCGCGTCCACCACCCTCATCGGCGCCCTGCCCACCTACGCCACGATCGGCATCCTCGCGCCGAGCCTGCTGGTCCTGCTGCGGCTGGTGCAGGGTTTCGGCGCCGGTGCCGAGATCGCCGGGGCGACCGTGCTGCTCGCCGAGTACGCCCCCGTGCGCAGGCGCGGCCTGATCGCCTCGCTGGTGTCGCTCGGCACGAACTCCGGGACGCTCGCCGCCTCCGGTCTGTGGGCCATCCTCCTCGGTGTGCTCAGCGAGGACCAACTCCTCTCCTGGGGCTGGCGGTTGCCCTTCCTGCTGAGTTTCGCCCTCATGCTCTTCGCGGTCTGGCTGCGGCGCGGCCTCAAGGAGAGCCCGGTCTTCGAGGAACGCCCCGACGTGGTGGACGGCGTGGCGCTGGCACGGGACGAGGTCGAGTCGGCCATCGTCACGGCCGGCGAAGGCGAGAGCAGCGTCCTCGCGGCGGGCATCCGCCAGCGCAAGGGCAGGGCGTTCTTCCTCGCCCTGGGCCTGCGGCTCGGCCAAGCGGGCAACTCCGGGCTGATCCAGACGTTCCTCGTCGGCTACATCGCCACCAACCTCGCCGTCGGCCGGTCCGTCCCCACGGACGCGATCGTCTACGGCTCACTGCTCGGCTTCGCCACCGTGCCGGCCGTGGGCCTGCTCGGCGACCGCTACGGACGCCGCCCGGTCTACATGGCGTTCTCGCTGCTGACCGTAGTCATCGCCTTCCCCGTGATGTTCCTCATCGCGTCCGGCTCCTCGGCGGCGGTGATGCTCGGCATGGTGCTCGGCCTGAACGTCGGCGTCCTCGGCCTGTTCTCGCTGGAGAGCGTGACGATGGCCGAACTCTTCGGCTCCCGCACCCGGTTCACCCAGCTCGCGCTCGCCAAGGAGATCGGCGGCATCCTCACCACCGCGATCGGCCCGGTCCTCGCGGCCTCGCTCACCGCCGTCACCGGCAGCTGGTGGCCCATCGCGGTGATGCTCATCGTCTACTCGCTCATCACCTTTCTCAGCGCGTTCCTCGCACCCGAGACACGCGGACGCGACCTGGTCCGACTGGAGGACGCCGTATGAGTACGTGCCGTATGAGGGCCGTCGTGGTGCACGGGCCCGGAGACGTACGCATCGACGAACGGGCCCGCCCGGTACCGGCCGAGGGCGAGGTGCTCCTCGCCCTGGAGTGGGGCGGGATCTGCGGATCCGACATCGCCTACTGGAAGAACGGCGCGTCCGGCACCGCCTCGCTGGCGCACCCCCTGATCCTCGGCCATGAGGTCGCGGGCCGGATCGCGGCACTCGGCGACGGCGTCACCGGCCTGGACGAAGGACAGCAAGTCACCGTCCACCCCGCGCGGTTGGTCGGCGACGGCGTCCTGCCGGACCGGATCGCCGGACGCACCAACCTCTACCCGCGCGTCCGTTACTTCGGCTCGGCGGCCTTCGACCCGCACACGGACGGCGGGTTCAGCGAATACCGTACGGTCCCCGCGGCCCAGGTCCGACCGCTGCCGGACGGCGTCGACACCCAACAGGGCGCCCTGGCCGAGCCGTTGGCGGTCGCCCTGCACGCCGTGGGCCGGGTTCCGGCGCTGCGCGGGCGGACGGTCCTGGTCAACGGGGCAGGTCCGATCGGCTCGTTGGTGGTCGCCGCGGCGAAACACTCCGGGGCGGGCATCGTCATCGCCGCCGACCTCTCCGCCACCTCCCTCGCCGTCGCCCGCGCGATGGGCGCCGACGAGACGCGTGACATCTCGCGCGGCGAGTCCCTGCCCGAGGACGTGGAGGTCGTCTTCGAGGCGTCCGGCGCACCCTCGGCGCTCGGCCCGGTCCTACGGTCCACCGCGCGCGGCGGCACCCTCGTCCAGGTCGGCAACCTCCCCGGTACGGCGGTCTCCGCCGCCCTGGGTGACCTGGTCACCCGCGAGATCACCTGGATCGGCTCCTACCGCTTCGTCGAGGAGATCGACGACGCGCTCCGCGCGCTGCGGGACGGGTTGGACGTGACGCCGGTGATCACCCACCGGTTCCCGTTGGAACGGGCGGAGGAGGCGCTGGTGGTCGCGGCCGACCCGGGGAGCGGGAGCAGCAAGGTGATGCTGCGGCTGGGCGGGGGTGCGGCGGGCGGCGGTATGGCTGACGCCGGGGCGTCTCACATCGGTACGGCTGACGCCGGTATGCCCGGGCCCGGTGCGGCCGGCGTCGGTGCGTCCGGACCCGGCACGTCCGGCCTCGGTACGTCCGACTCCGGTACGTCCAACTCCGGTACCTGACCTGCAGGTCGTCCTTCAGAAGAACAAGAACCAGGAGATTCCCGTGCCCTTGCCGCCCCCGCCCCGCAGCGCCGACCGACCGGAGCAGGCCGCCGCCGATGTCGTGTGCGTCGGCGAGACGATGGCCGTCCTCAGCCCGCCGGACAGCCGCCCGCTCGACGAACAGCCGACGCTCACGATGGCCGTCGGCGGTGCCGAGTCCAACGTCGCCTGCGGTCTGGCCGGTCTCGGTCACCGTGTCGCATGGCTGAGCCGCCTGGGCGACGATCCGTTCGCGCGCCGCATCCTGGCCGAACTCACCGCGCGGGGCGTGGACGTGACGGGGGTGGAGACCGACCCGGCCCGCCCGACCGGCGTCTACTTCAAGGATCCGGCCCCGGGCGGCACCCGTACCCACTACTACCGGAGCGGATCGGCCGCCACCCTGATGGGCCCGGACCTGACCCGGCTGCCCGCCCTGCGCCGAGCCCGCGTCGTGCACCTGTCGGGCGTCGCCGCGGCGATCTCCGACAGCTGCGCCGGGCTGCTGGAGGCGATCCTGGTCGACCGCGCGCTCGACGACGGGGCCGGTGAGTCCGGCGGACCGACCGTCTCCTTCGACGTCAACCACCGCCCCGCGCTGTGGCGTTCCGGCACCGCGGACGCCGCGAAGAACCTGCTCACCCTCGCCCGCGCCGCCGACATCGTCTTCGTCGGACGGGACGAGGCCGAGGCGCTGTGGGGCACCGCCCGCCCGGACGACATAGGGGAGTTGCTCGCTCCGGCGCCGCTGGTCGTGGTCAAGGACGCCGAGCACGGAGCGACCTCGTACGCCGACGGCACCCGTACGTTCGTCCCCGCACTGCCCACCCAGGTGGTCGAGCCGGTCGGCGCGGGCGACGCCTTCGCCGCCGGCTACCTCTCCGCGGTACTGGACAACCGCGACGAACGGTCCCGCCTGCGGCTCGGCCACACGGCGGCCTCCGCGGCGCTGCGAACGAGGGACGACGTCCCCCGCATGCCCCCGCGCACGGAGATCGACCGCCGGCTCGCTCTGGACGACGCGGGCTGGTGCACGGGTGCGACGGGATGAACCAGCGGATGCGACGGCGCTCACCCGTGGCCGGTCGCCGGCCCGCTCTGGACGATGCCGCCGGTACGGGACGGCACGGTGACGAATCGGCCCGCGGCGACCACGTCCAGCCACGGCCGGGCACCGCCTGGTCCTGGGCAACACCGCCCGCCCGGTACAGGACGGCTCCGTGATGAACGGGCCCGCCGCAGCCCGACCGGCAACGACGGACCGCCGCACACGGAAAACGGCCTCCCCCTCCCTCGGAACAACACCCGAGCGAACCGGCCGACGCGACCACACCCACCACCGGCCTCCACCCCGCCCCGGCCCACGCCGCCCAGCCCAGCACGCACCGCCACGCATCGGCCCGACCACGACCAACCGCCGCACACGCAGAACAACCTCACCCTCCCCCGGAACGACAACACCCCGGCGAACCGGCCGACGCGACCACACCCACCACCGGCACCCACTCCACCCCGGACGGCACCGCCCTGAATCGGCCGAAGCCGCCCGCCACCCCCTCCACCGACCGAAGGAGCGCCCCGCCCATGACCACCGACTTCCTCACCCGGCTGGCGAAGGACCGTGTGATCGCCGTGGTCCGGGCACCGGAGATACCCGACGCCGCGGCGCTGTGCGAGGCGTTGCGGGCGGGTGGCATCCGCTGGATCGAGTTCACCCGCACCACTCCCGGACTCGCCGCGCATCTGCGCCGCGCGGTGTCCGACGGGCAGGACGGTGTCGGCGCGGGCACGGTGATGACCGCCGGGCAGGCCGAGGAACTGATCGAGGCTGGAGCCCAGTACCTCGTCACCCCCGGCTGCCGCCCCGGCGTCGCGGAGGCGGCAGCGGCGGCCGGGGTACCGGTCGTCATGGGCGCCCTCTCCCCGACGGAGGTCGGACTGGCGCTCGACCTCGGCGTGGACGCGGTGAAGATCTTCCCGGCGCGCGCCTTCGGCCCCCGGCACTTCCGTGACCTGGCCGGCCCCTTCCCGGACGTACCGCTGGTGGCGTCGGGCGGCGTCAACGCGGAGAACGCGGCCGGTTTCCTCGCGGCCGGGGCGCGCGCGGTGTGCGCCGGTTCGGAGGTCGTACCGCCCGCCGTCGTGGCCGCGGGCGACTGGGCCGAGATCACCCGACGGGCCCGCGCCTTCACCGACTCGCTGTCGACCGTGCCGGCGTCGGCGTAGCCGAACCGAACTGGCCGTCATGCGACCGGGATTGACGGGTGGCACCGGGCACGAGGGCACCGCGCACCTTCGCGTGGCGCCCTCCGGCCGCCGTTCCGACGGGTACGGCCAAGTGCTTCTACGCCGCTTCCGGCCGCGGACTCCACGTGCCGTCGAGCGGGATGCCCGCGGCGGCCGCGATCCGGTCGCGGGACGCGAGCAGTCGGGTCCGAAGCGCCGGCAGGTCCACGCCCACCAACACGCCGTCGCGTTTGACCACTTGGCCGGCGACGAGGACGGTGTCCACCAGGCCGGGGTGACCGGCGCTGACGACGGTGGCGACCGGGTCGGTGACGGGGAACACCGTCAGGTCGTCGGCGCGGAGAAGGATGAGGTCGGCGTCCTTGCCGGGCGTGATGCTGCCGGTGCGGGTGTCGAGCCCGCAGGACCGGGCGGCGTCGACGGTGGCGAACTCCAGCAGGTCCCGGGAGAGCAGCCCGCCGTCCAATCCTCGCTGCACGGCGAAGGCCGTACGCATCGTGGAGAACATGTCACCGCCGACCGACGGGACGTCGTCGATGGACAGCGTCGGGCGCAGACCGGCGGCCAACGCCCGGCCGGTGATGGGCGATCCGAACCCCATCTTCAGCTCGACGTCCGGACTGATCGACAGCGAACTGCCCGCGTCGGCGAGCATCCGCAGCTCTTCGTCACTGATCCCGTTGGCGTGCACGAACGTGGTGGTGTCCCGCAGCAGACCGTGCTCGCGCAGATCGGAGACCGTCCCGCTGGATTCGATGTGCAGGCTGGTGCGCAGGCCGAGTTCGGCGGCCAGTTTCAGTTCCCGGGCGACGGTGTCCATCCCGGTGTCGTCGGGTCCGCGCAGGCCGAACGCCATGGTGACCAGGCCGTCGCCGGTCAGGTCGGAGCGGACGCGGCGGATGTCGGCGTCGACGGAGTCGGCGGTGCCCCAGCCGGCGCCGAGGCAGAAGATCGACCGTCCCGGCGCGTCCCGCAGCGCGGCGACGGCGGCGTCCTCGTGCGCGTGGCTCTGCGCGACGTGGTACCAGTCCAGCATCGTGGTCACGCCGGAGTGCAGCGCCTCCAGGCGGCCGAGCAGGGTGCCGGCGTAGACGTCCTCGGGCCGGTAGTGGGGTTTGACCGTGCCGTGCATGGCCAGCGCCCACTCGGGGAACGTCCAGTCCGCGCCGACGCCCCGGAACGCGGTCTGCCAGGAGTGACGGTGGTTGTCGACGAAGCCGGGCATGACGATCCGGTCGGTCGCGTCGATCACCTCGGCGTCCGGCGCGTCGACGCGCTCGGCCACCTCGACGATCACACCGTCCTCGATCAGCACGTCACCGCGCTCGAGATCGCCGACAGCCGGGTCCATGCTGACGACGGTGCCGCCGGTGAGCAGGGTCTTCATCGGAGGAACTCCTTAGTAGTGGGGGGTGCCAGAGGTTCGGCAGTAGTGGGGGGTGCCAAAGGTTCGGCCGCGCGGTCAGGTGAACCAGCGGCGGCCCTGGCCGGTGAGGACGCGGCCGAACTCCAGCTCGCGAAAAGGCCGTTCGCGAGCGGTTGGTCATTCAGGTGGTCGCGGCTTCGGCCAGCACCGCGTCGGCCGCGGCAACCGCGTCCGCGACGAGATCCGCCGTGTCCTCCGTGCCCGCCGCCAGCCGGACCAGCCCCAACGGAACGGATTCCGCGAGCTGTTCGTCGCTGAGCATCCCGCGCCACATGGACGCCGGATGCACCGCCAGCGACTCCACGCCACCGAGGCTGGCCGACCGGCGCGGGTAACGCAGCCGCCCGAGAAACGCGTCGGCCATCTCGAACCCACCGGCGAACTCGATACCGAGCACCCCACCGAATCCACTCATCTGGTCCACGGCCACCTTGTGCTGCGGGTGCGTCGCCAGCCCGGGATAGTGCACCTTCGTCACCGCCGGATGCGAGCTCAACACCTCCGCGAGGGCAAGGCCGTTGGCGTTGTGGCGCGGCACCCGCAACGGCAGGGTGCGCATGCCCCGCAGCAGCAGCCACGCGTCGATCGGGCCGAGCGTGGCGCCGGTGAGGAGCCCGACGTCCCATATTCGGTCGAGGATCTCGGCGGGCCCGGCCAGCACTCCCGCGGAGACGTCCGAGTGGCCGTTCAGATACTTGGTCGCGCTGTGCCACACCAGATCGATGCCGAAGTCCACGGGCCGCTGATTCAGAGGGGTGGCGAAGGTGTTGTCCGCCATGGTCGGCACGCCGTGCGCGCGAGCCAGATCCGCTACGGCCCGCAGGTCGGTGATCTGCAGCAACGGATTGCTCGGGGTCTCCACCAGGATCAGCCGGGTCTGCGGGGTCAGCGCCCTCGCGAACGCCTCCGGGTCGGTCTGGTCCACCAGCGTGGTCGTCACACCGAACCGCGGCAGCAGGTTCAGCAGCACCGACGCCGTACCCCCGTAGGTGGACCGCTGCCCGATGACATGGTCACCGGCGGACACCAGCGCCAGCACGGCCGTGGTGAGCGCGGCCATCCCGGACGCCGTGACCATGGCCGCCTCGGTGTTCTCCAACTCGGCGACGACGGCGGCGACTTGGGCGTGGTTCGGGTTGCCGAAGCGCGTGTAGAAGTCCTTGCCCCGCGGGTCTACGGCCCCCCTCGCGAACGTCTCCGCGTCCTCGGCCGAGAACGCCGCCGTCTGGTAGATGGGCGGCGCGACGGCACGGCTGGGATGGACATCGCGATCGGCGTGAACGGTGATGGTGCTCTTGCCCGGCATGGCTGCCCTTCCATTGACCTGGACCGTCGGTGTGACTCCATGAGGTCTGACTCCATGAAGCGTGACCGACCGGCAGCCCGATGTGCCCGGATCTCGGCAACTTTGGCAGCACATTGCGCCGCGTACAGGCGCACGATTGTGGTAGGTGACCCCAGCGCGCAATAATCTGCCGCCATGGACGAGGTGGACCGATCGATTCTGGCCGTACTCGAAACGCACGGCCGCATCAGCAACAGCGAGCTCGCCGCCCGGGTCGGGCTCTCCCCGTCCCCCTGCCTGCGGCGCGTGCGCCAACTGGAGGAGGCCGGAGTCATCCGGGGCTACCGCGCGCTGATCGATCCCGCCGCGATCGGCCGCAGTCTGCGGGTCTTCGCGGGCGTACGGCTGATGCGGCACACCCGCGCGGACGTGGTCGCCTTCGAGCGCGGGGTCACCCGGCTGCCGGAGGTGGTCGCCTGCCACCACATCACCGGCAACTTCGACTATCTGCTCCAGGTCGAGGTGGCCGACCTGCCCGCCTACGAGGACTTCCACGCCAACCAGCTGGCCACCCTCCCCGGCGTGGCCACGGTGACCAGCTACGTCACCATGAAGACACTCACCGCCGACACCGACACCAACACCACATGACGGTCGGAGAGTGACGATCAGAGCGTGATGGTGCCGCGAATGCACACGACGGCAGCACCGCTGACCCAGACAGCGCCGTCCGCATCGGCGGTGATCTCGATACTCGCGGCCCGCCCCAGCCGCGTGCCCTGCGAGACCCGGTAGGACGAAGGCGCACCGCCGGTCGAGGTGAGCCACTGCCCCACGGCGGCGTTCATGCTCCCGCACGCAGGATCCTCGGACACACCCGCACCGGGAGCGAAGGTACGCATCTCGAACGCGTGCTGGGACCCCTCGGAACAGGCCCCGATCGCACCGACCATCGCGTCCGGCATGAGCGAGAAATCAGGTTCGAGGGCGAGAACCTCCTCGGCCGTGGCCAACTGCACCACGGCCCACCCGGGCCCGTTGTCGACCCACTGATGCGCCACGACCCGATCACGCGAGATCCCGAACGCGCCCACGATCCGCAGCAGTTGATCCTCGTCGAGCGCCCCCTCACGCACCCGAGGCGGAGCGGCGAAGGCCAGCGTGCCCTCACCCCGCCGCACGGCGACCAGTCCTACGGCGCACTCCTGCACGATGCGTTCGGCGTCCCGCGGTGTGCCACCCCCGTCCAGCCAGGCACGCGCGGACCCGAGCGTGGGATGCCCGGCGAACGGCAACTCCCCCTGCGGAGTGAAGATCCGCACCCGGTAATCCGCCTCCGGGACAGTGGGCGGCAGCACGAACGTCGTCTCGGACAGATTCGTCCACCGCGCCAGCCGCTGCATCTCCTCATCGCTCAGCTCCGTCCCGTCCAGGACGACCGCGACCGGATTGCCGGAATAAGGGCTGGTGGAAAACACGTCGACCTGCACGAACGAACGGGTACGCGGCAAGGTCATCAAGCCCCTTCCAAACGGCTGCAGCAGATTCCGTACGCCCCACCGGTCGGCGGAAGCGGAGCGGGCCCCGCTCCCATTCCAACGGGCGCCCGCCCTGCCGGAACAGAGCCACCCCCGACAAAGTGGACTGAACGAAGTAGACCGAGCCAAGGCTCCCGCCTCAGCCGAAGTGCCGAATGCGAGCGGCCGTCGCAGGCGTGTACGGCAACCAGTCATGCACCGACCCACTCGTGACGAACTCGGCGACCGCGGTAGCGAAGGTGCGCCCCAGCTCCCGTACGGCATCGGTGGCCCGACCCAGCATCGGACTGTCCGGATAGGCGTCGAACGTGCCGAAAAGGAAGGGAAGTTCACCGCAGTGGGTGGCTCCCAGGGCATACGGGTCCTCAGCCGGCCGGTAGTCGAACTCGTAGACGTAGGTAGTGTTGCCGCCCGCAGCGTGATGGTCGGCGATTCGCAACGACCCGTCCCGGAACAGCCCATCAGTCTGCAGTGCGGTGAACACCCTTGCAGCGGTGGGCTCTTCAAACCGGGCGGCACACCGCTGGTAGAACTCATGCGCCCCTTTGCCCAGTTGGCCGGTCAGGAGGTCCAACGCACCGTCGGTGGTGAGGTTCTGGATGCGCGGGTCGAAGGCGGTGAAGGCCGTCGCCTCGTCCCGGGCGGTACCGATCAGCAGCGACTTGCCCTCCAGCCCACCGCCCACGAGCCCCCGATGCAGATCGCGGGGAACACCGGGCCCGCCGAGCACCGGATACATGGGCGGAGCGGCGTTGCCCGGACGCGCGAGCTGCCCCGCGAGCTGACCATAGGCGGACAGCAGTTGCTCAACCGGCAGCGCACGCAGGGCAGTTGCCACGTCCGCTCCCCCCGGCACACCGAGCAGCCGTAGATACGCTTCGGCGTTCTCGGCCGCGTGCCGCGGGTCCTGCGGCGGCAGCCCGAACGGACCACTCTCCAGCAGCACCCGGTTCACAAGTCCCGACGTCCGCGGATCGAGCGCCAGCGCCAGCGACGAATACGCTCCGGCCGACTGCCCGCCGACCGTCACCTCGCGCGGATCGCCGCCGAAGGAGGCGATGTTGTCCCGCACCCAGGCCAGCACGGCGGCCTGGTCCTGAGCGCCGAGGTTGGCGGTGCCGATCTCCGGCAGATACAGGTAACCCAGGGGCCCCACCCGGTAGTTGGCGGTGACCACCACGATGTCGCCGAGCGCGGCGAGCCGCCCGCCGTCGTACCAGTCCCAGCCGCCGGAACCACTGGTGAAGCCGCCCCCGTGCCACCACACCAGAACCGGCCGGGCCGCACCGCCCTCGAACGCCCCTGCCGGAGCATGCACGTTGACGGTCAGACTGCCGTCCTCGTCCCAGTCCGGCACGCGGACCCCCATCACCCGTTCCAGCCGGGAGGCCCCCTGCGGAACAGCCGGCCCGGCCTGCGCGGCCTCCCGCACTCCGGTCCACCCCACGTGCGGTTGAGGCGGCGCGAACCGCAACTCACCAACAGGCGAAGCGGCATAGGGAATCCCCCGGAAGGAGACCACGCCGCCCTGCGCGACCCCCCTGACCCGACCGCGATCCGTCTCCGCGACACTCACCATCGTGCTCACCCTCTCTCCGTCGGTTGCTCTGAACCGTTTCTAGCTGCGAGCATCGATCCGAGCCAGAACGAGGAAACAGAAGCCGGAAAGAAGGACAGAGGACCGGGCAGATATGGCGAAAGCAAGCCACGCCTTGAACGAGACGGACCGCCGGATCGCCGCCGCGATGCTGGCTTCCCCACGGGCCTCGTGGCGCACGGTCGGCCGCGTCCTGGGCATCTCGGAACGCACCGTGGTGCGTCGCGCGGCACCGCTGTTCCACGACAAGACGCTGCGCGCCACCGCCGTACGCAACCCGGTGTGGTTCCCCGACCTGATCCCGCTGGCCCTGCGCATCCGCTGCCGCCCCAACCAGATCAGCGCCATCGCCGCCACCCTGGCCCGCCGCCCCGACACCATCTGGGTGGACATCCTCGGAGGCGGCGACGAGATCTGCACGATCCTGTTCCTGGACGGCCCGGACGCACGCAACTCCCTGCTGCTGCGCGACCTCCCGGCCACCCCCGCGGTCCAGTCGTGGACCTCGCACATCCTCCTACGCGTCTTCCCGGCGGCCTTCGACTGGAGCGGCGGCCTACTGACGGAAACCGAACTGACGAGCCTACGACCGGACAGCCCACGCCCGGACAACCTGAAGCCGAACAGTTCAGGGAGGCCGGACACCTCCGCCCCGGCCGCCACCGCCCCGGCCCCCCGCCCAGCCCTCCAGCCCCTCGACCACGCGCTGATCACAACCCTGGTCGAGGACGGACGAGCCTCCTACGCCGACCTCACCCGCCGCGCCGACACCACCGCCCTCACCGCCCGCCGCCGACTGGAGGCACTGACCGGCGACCAGGTCGTCAGACTCGCGACGGAGGTCGACCTGGCCCGGCTTGGCATCCGTACCGAGGCACTGCTGTGGATCACGGTCGCCCCAGGCGGCCTGGAGGAAACGGGCCGGGAACTCAGCCGCCACCCCCAGGTCCGCTTCGCCTCCGCCACCACCGGCTCGGCCAACCTCCTCGTGGCCGTCGCCGCCGCCGACCTCAACGCGCTCTACCACTTCCTGAGCGACACGATCGGAGCCCTCACCCACATCTCCACGATCGAGGTCACCCCCATCCTGAGCGGCGTCAAGAGAACGGGCCTGGTCCGCCCCGGCAGCCTCTGAACCACCCGACCGCCCCTTGTGACCAAGATTGCTAGTCGGCACTAGCCAAGGTTCGTGACCTGCACTGATGCCAAGTAGCTTCAGCGCTTGGCAGACACGGAATCAGAGAGATGGTTGGCACTTCGGTACAGCGCAGGTCACGATGCGTGATCATGAGCGGGGTGCCGCGTCCGTCGTAGATCAAGTGATGCTTGCTGCCCGTCGGCCGACCGGCGACGGACCGGTGTCGGCTCCCCTTTTTTCGCGCGGATGTGGGAGCCGTCCACGCACGCGAGGGACCAGTCGAGTTCGCCGGCCGCGTTCTGTTCGGCAGGAATTGCCAGGCCCTGTCGTTGCAGAGGACGTACAGAACGCCCTACAGACACAGCCGATACGCACGCCCCTCCACCGGGCCGAGGTCAGGGCTGTGTGTCTCCCTCACCGTCCGGCAAGTGCTCTTCGGCCCAGCGGCCCAGCTCAACCAAGGCGGGGCGCAGCGCCTCCCCCGTCGCGGTGAGGCAGTAACTGACGCGCAGCGGCGGCCCGGGGTCGACGGTGCGGAGGACCATGCCGGTGGCCACCAACTCGGCGAGGCGGCCGGAGAGCATACGCCCGGTGATGCCGGGGACCACATGACGGAAGTCTGCGAAGTGGATCGGGCCGCCCATGAGCGCGGCAATGATCATCCCGGTCCAGCGCTTACCAAGGAGCTCGAATACGCGTTGGACCGCGCTGCCGGCACCGGTGCACATCGCCCCGTACTCTTCGGCCCGCCGTGGCCCCCGCTGCGTCGCCATGGAGCCACTCTACGGCCACTCTTCTTGAGCTCCCGCTAGAGGTATCAAAAAGTAAGCGAGTACGGTATTAATAGGAGTGTACGAAAAGGCACCACAGCGTCGACAGCCCCGAAAGGCATGACCGCCATGACCAACGACTCGACGAACTCCGCAGTCGGCTCCGTTTCCGCAGCCGACCTCGCCACCGGCGAATGGGTATTGGACCCGGCCGCGTCCTCGGTCGGATTCCGCCACAAGTCGCTCTGGGGCCTGGTCACCATCAAGGGCACCTTCACCAAGATCAGCGGCGAAGGCGAGATCGACGCACCGGGCCGTGGCCGCGGGACGCTGGTCATCGACGCGGCATCGGTCGACACCAAGAAGAAGAGGCTCGACACCCACCTACGCTCGGCAGACTTCTTCGAGGTCGACAAGCACCCGACCTTCACTTTCGCGGCCGACCGCATCACCGTCGACGGCGACGGCGACGCCCGGGTCAGTGGCGTGCTGACGGTCCGCGGGAAGTCCCACCCGCTCACCTTCACCACCCAGGTCACCGCCGCGAGCACCACCGACGTCACGCTCACCGGCGAGGTGGAGATCGACTACAAGAACTTCTCGATGGCCTGGAAGAACCCGGGCGGCACCGTGCGAGGCCTCACCACGGTCACCCTCAAGACCCGCTTCACCCGGGCCTGATCGGGAGCGACATCCGGCCGCCGGTCTTCCCGCCTTCTGTGCCCTGCCGGTGGGCAGGGCACAGAAGGCGGGAAGGGTGACAGTCGTGGCGGTCTTCGGATCGGCGCCCACGCGCATGTCGGCGGCGATCTCCGGCTGGGCGCTGACGGTCGGGCCGGCAAGCCGCGCACTTGATGTCGGACGGTCATGTGGTCGAACCCGGCTGCACGACCCGCTGCCATCTCAGGACGGCGGTAAGTTGCCGCCCTGCGAACGGCAGGGGCTCCGGCGTGATCAGTTCGAGACGCGGCTCGACAAGCACGACCTTGCGAGCCATGGACGCGTGGACCCAGTTCGGGAACAGGCTCACTTCCGGCTCGTGCACGACCATCGAATCGCCGTCGACATGGTAAGAACCGGCGTACGCCACATAGCCACGGGCGGCGGCAGCGGACTCGGCATCAGTGCCGTCGCCGAGTCCGCCGGCCTGATAGCGCGGTCGGTCGAGCCGCATGATCTGTACCGACATGAGGCCATCCGCTGTGTAGCGAAGACAGCCCGCGGCATCGTCTCCCAGCGGGTGGCCGACGAGCACGCCGAGCCCGTCGCGCACCTCGTACGACGTCAACCGCCAGTAACCCACCAGGCGCTCTTGGAGTGACCGGCCATCGGCACCAATCTGCATGGATACGTAACCTTTCCGGTGGATCTCGTCAAGGTACCCAGCCACGTCGATGTGCATCTCGCGCCAGTTCCGCCCAAGGCTCAGCCCGGCACAGCAGCGGTACGGCACCATGATGAAAGCCGTTACCGGGGCCTGATTGCGGTGGCCTGGCACAGGAGTTCAGAGAGAAGGAGCCACCGAGTCGGCGGCCCGGAGACGGATTCCACCGACAGCCCGAGTGAACCTGGCCCAGTGAGGTCGATGTCGACTTCGGTGGCTACCTCGGCGATCAGGTAGTTGGGTCCCTCGGCCGGCGGCCATGCCAGGACTTTGGGCCGCAGCATCCTGCCGTCGGTCAGGAGCCTCGCTCGGATCGTGGTCGACCCCACCGAGTTGTTCTCGGTCAAGGCCAGTTCGGTGGTGCCTGGACCCGGCTACTTCCGCAGACGACGGGTGAACTCAGGAACGTCGACGAACTCATCGAATGCGTAAAAGCGGAGCACCTCAAGAAAGGCATCGCGTTGGGTCGGATCGAGTAGGCCGAGCAGCTCCCGCTCGACCTTCTCCGTCGCCGCACTCGCACGCAGGCAGACCTGACGGCCGCGGGGAGTGAGCGTCGGCCTGCGAACCCTTCGGTCCCGCGGGTCGGGCGCTCGGACAACCAGCCCCTTGGCCTCAAGAGAGTCGACGGTTGCCGTGATGACGGACTTGTCGATCTTGACCAGTGCGGACAACTCGAGCTGCGCCATCGGCGTGGTCATCAGCGCGACCATGACGAAGTGCTCTTTGATGTTGACGCCAACCGCCTCCAGAGCAGCCGCCTTACGCTCGCCGAAGCCGAGCCACGCCCGATTCAGCAGCCAGTTGACATCGCCATTCAGCGGATGCTCAGCGTTCCCCATTCAACGATGGTACCGAGTGCTCCTCCCTCGATGGCACTCTCCGCAAGCTGATCAAGCGTGTGATCTGGGCGTTCACCGGCGGGGTCGGGTCCCCGGCCGCGACCTCGTCGAGGATGTCCAGGGTGAGCAGCCACTTCTCGTACGCCCGGCAGCCTCGGGAACTGGTCCGCCGTTCCTCATCGTTCGCCCACTCCGCGGGCAGGAACAGCTGCCACCGCACTGGACACGCCGCCGTGGCAGAGGGGCGTGCACTCTCACCAAGACCTGGCAGTTGGCCCGTTCCCGCAAGCCTCCGCAGTACCGAGCAACCACTCCGACCGTCATCCGGCCGTCCTTCGGGACCTGACGCGTCATCGATGGCCCACGCGTCCGGGGCAAGAGACGTCGTCATACGTTCGGCGCTCCGAATCCGGATTCGTCCGCAGCAGCGCAGTGACCTTCTGCTGTTCCTTCACGGGGTCGACGAAGCCCGTAGGCGACCACGACTCGGTCTTCACAGAACAGGTCGAGCACCGCTTGAGCAGCGTCGCGCCTACCGCGACGGCAAGTTCCGGATTGCCTTGGGTGTCCAGGAAGATGGCTCCAGCCTTCTCGTGGCTGTCGGTGGCAATCCACGACGCCAGCACGGCCTTCGACACTGGTTCCCGTCCGTCGACGTAACCGGGGCCGCCCAGCGACGACGCGTTCACGCCGATCGTCACGACGCCCTGTTGCTTGGCTTGGGCGAGTTGCTGCTGGACGAAGATCCCTGACACCGCGACCGCCACTGTCGCGTCGGGATGCTGCGACAAGGCCGTACTGAAGAGTTGCTTCAAGCTCTGGGGGTTCCATCTCCGCTTGAGAGCCTTGCCGGCCAGCCCAGTTGGTCGCTGTCTCGCGGATGTTGTTCGCAGTGTTGAGACATGCCCCGACCGGCGCGCATCCGATGACAGCGATCTTGTATCGCTGCCCCGTCGGCTGCTTGACCGGCGTTGGGTCGTCGAAGCTCGTCAACTCTTCGCTGCTCGTGAGAGCGCGAGAGGACGCGCCTTTCGCGGTCACCAGACCGCTACGCGCCTCGGAGACCACCTTTTGATACCCGGCGCCGGCAGCTGCCGAGGGCGCCACGCTCCTGCTGGACGGAGTCGAGCCACCACCGCTGTTGCTGGTGCTGCACGAGGCCGGCACCAGGCAGGGTGCGGCTACGACGGCACTGGCAAGGCTCCGCCAACGCTGTTGAGACATCGCACTCTCCCTCTCAGCACCTCCGGTGCCCAACGGCGGACTTGCTCGGTGCGGCCGCGTGAATGTCGCGGACACCGCACCGACCCAACTCGCTGTGCGCCTCCGCTCCAGGCATGTCAGCCATCGCTTCCACCTCCGTCTCCCGCTCGTGCGCCCTGCTCGTCGAGCACGGGTGTGTTCATCCTGCCGAGTCCGGTCATTTCGATGCGGACGGTGTCGCCGGGCACCAGCCACTTGGGGGAGGCCATCCCGGCTGCAACGCCGCCAGGAGTGCCGGTGGTGATGATGTCGCCCGGCTGAAGCGTCGTGGTCGCACTCAGCCACTCGATGATCTCGTACGGGCTGTGGAGCATCTCCTTTGCGTACGCGTCCTGTCGCAGCTCGTCGTTGACCCAGGTCTGGATCCGGATGTCCTCGTAGCCGTGGGCCTCGTCGAGCGTGACCAGCCAGGGGCCGGTCGGCTGGAAGGTGTCCCAGCCCTTGGTCCGCATCAGCTGGAAGAGGGCCGGCGCGTTGAGTTTCCTGCTCTCTCCCTCACCGAGGTCACGGGCGCTGACATCGTTGGTGATCATGAAACCGGCGATGTGCTCAGCAGCGCGCTCTGCGGGGATCCTGTGCCCGGCCTTGCCGATGACGACCACGAGTTCGGCCTCGTAGTCGAGGTTCACGCATTCGAGCGGACGCACGATCGGGTCCGTGGGGCCCGCCAGTGCCGAGCTCGGCTTCTGGAAGACGACAGGAAGCGTCGGCGTCGCCTCAGCGCCGATCTCGACCAGGTGGGAGAGGTAGTTCGCGCCGCAGTTGAAAAGGTTCGGCGGGTCGGTGATCGGAGGGCCAAGACGTGTCTGGGTCACCGGGATCACCTCGTCGCCGCGGTCAACTGCCGCCGCGACGCCCTCACTGACCCGATCGAGGAACGGCAACAGGTTGCGAATGGTCCCGTTCGGCGCGATACCGATGTCTGCCATCACCCTCGACAGCGGGAGGATGGAGCTGTCGTTGACCAGAACGCCCGGGCGTTCATTTCCGCGAGGGCCGAAGCTGACGAACCGCATGAGCATGTGTCCTTCCGAGTGGCACATCGTGCTGACTGCGTGGGGATGAGGCCGGACGCTGGGTCGACCTCATCTGCCGGGCCCTATCGCTTGTCCGGCGGGGACCAGGCGATGAGTTCGGCCACCGACTTCCCGCCGAGGAGCCCTTGCAGCATCTCCGCAGGGTCGAAGGGGGTGGCGCCGAAGGCGTTGCCGTCGCCGCCGGCGTAGAACTCGACGATCTGCTCTTCGGTGTAGGCCGTGTCGAAGAACAGTTCGACGACGTTCTTGTCAGGGTCCGTGTAGTACATGGAGATCGTGGGCCCGTGGTTGAGGCACATCGTCGGCACGATGCCGACATCCACGAGCCGGATGTGCGCATCGAGCAGCTCGGGCAAGGTCGGGTGCTCGAACGAGAAATGGTGGAGTCGGGACTGCTGGATGAGCTCGTCAACACCGGGCGGCACAACGGCAGTCGAGTCGTCGATCTTGGCGGCCTTGAAGATGCCGAAGCGATGGTGGCTCTCGTCCGTGCGGAGGAAGCACACGGAGTGGTCCGAGGTCTCGACGCCGACCGTCGCCTCGAGAACCTGCATGTACCAGTTCTTCACCGTTTCGAAGTTGCTGGTGTTCAAGATGACGTGGGCAAGCTTGGGCGAGGGCATCGCTGCCTCTTCTCTGAGTGGGCCGCGCAATTGAGCTCAGCCCGTTACGTTGATGGGCCGGCCAGGATCAACCGCCTGGGCAAATCTGATCGGTATGGGTTTCGCGAACCAGAGCCCGTCTACTTCTTCCATAGATGCTATGAAGCAAGATGTTCTCTGTCAAGAGGACTTTCCATGCTTGTCGATTGGGATATCCGGTCATGCCGCACATCACATTTGACGGATCTGGTCACAGCGGAATCCGGATGATTATCCAGAAGCCCCTCGGGAAACAACAGATCGATGGCAGCGTGGAACATGTCCATGAAGGCGGTCACATACTGGCGGCTTTCGATGTGCAAGTACCGCCAGACTTTGATGATGGCAACCGCACGCTTTCCCCGGACCGGCGTCAGGACATCCCAGACTCTGCTGCAGCGCACCCGGGCGGGCCATCCGTCTGCCGAGCGTCGTCCACCGAAGCTGGAGAGCGTTCCGGTCAGTCGACGTCGCAGAGCCTGGGGAGATCGAGCTCTACGGCGCGGCTGAAGGGCAGCCCACCCGCCTTGGTCATGATCCGTATCGCGACTGCCTGCGCCGCGTCCGACGACTGCAGGGCGCCTGCCACGGCGAGGGTTCCAGCCATCTCCTCCGGGAGAGGAATGGGTTGCAGTTTCGTCAGGCCGCTCTTGACCGCGGCAATCGAGGCCGGGGTGAAGCTCGCGATGCGACGGCCGAGCCTGTAGGCAAATTCGTCCAGTTCGGCATCATCTATCGACCGGTTCACCAACCCGTACAGCTCGGCGGTGTCGCCGTCCAGGTCGTCGGAGCCGAGCAGGAACTCCATGGCGCGTGCGCGGCCGGCATGCAGTTGAGCCCATTCGATTCCCCCGCCGCCCGGGAATGCTCCGAAGCCGACCTCAGGCAGACACAGTCGGGTGTTCTGCTTGCTCGCGAACCGCATGTCGGTAGCTGCGGCAAAAGCGAAAGCGAACCCGCGGGCCCGCCCGCGAAGGATGGCGATACTGACGACCGGGGTGGTGCCGAGCCAGTAACTGAACGCAGGCCACTCCTGGATGATCTCCATGGGTTCGTTCACCTCATGACCCGGGCCGCCCTGGTCGCCGCCCATGAGATCCAGGTGAGCGCCGAAGAACTCCGGATTCGCGCTCTCGAAAACGAGTACCCGAACGTCATTCGCCGATTCCTCGGCAAAAGACCTCACCGCCTTCAGGCCGGCGAAGACCTGCGAGTCGATCAAGTTGAAGGGTGGGTTGTCGATCACCACCCCGAAGCAACCCGGCGAGATCTCACGGAGGCGGACCGCCGCATTTTTGATCAACGAATCCTTTGAAGCAGCACCGTTCTCCATGTCTTCGTCTCCTTCGACGTATCGCTCACAACGTGCTTCGAAAAGCAGCGTCCGGCGCTTGAGGGATATTCAGCTCTGCCTGTATCCATCCACGTTCAGACGCCGTCGGCGGGTGCCGGACCGCGCTCGGTCCGGGGCAGATCCAGGATCTGGTGCAGCGCGTCGCCCAGCGCCTGGTGCGCGTCGTCAACGCCCCCGCCGTAGCGGAAACCGACGAATCCGTCCGGGCGGATCATCAGGGCACCGGATGGCTGCAGCCCGTAACGCCGCAGGAGTTCGGCGACGGTCTCGTCGACCGGCAGGAGGTTCGAGCCCAGGCCGAACGTCCTGAGCGGGATCTTCAGCTGCTCGCGAAGCTGCTCTGCCGCTCTCGCCCAGTCGGCGTTGTCCGGACCGGTGAGAAGGATGAACCCGCCGTCGTAGAGATCGATGGTCGAAATCGTCTCGCCCTGGGAGTGCACCCAGGAGTGCGGTGCCCGGGCGCCCGGTCGGGCCGTCGGGCGGTACTCGGCGATGCTCGATTCGACGATCTCCGTGCCGTCCGGCACGAGCGCCTCGCTCCGGTACTGGTATCCGAACTGCTGGCCGTGCGAGGCCAGCATGGCCCGCTGGGCAGGTATGCCTTCGGCGATGGCCTGGCGCGCGGGCGCCCCTTCCGGCGTCTCGAGCATCACAAGAAAGTTCTTGTCCTGCATCATGAAACCGGTCTTTTCCATCTGCCGCGTGTTGTGCATCATCTGTTCGCCGTTGAACTCCGCGACCGGGAGCCGCTCGTCCTCGTACGTTGCGAGCAGTCCGTCGCCGGCGTTCCAACGAAGCCTCGCAGCCAGCTTCCACGCGATGTTCTGCGCGTCCTGTACCCCGCTGTTGAGTCCGAAGCCGCCGTGGGGAGGGAAGTGATGGGCTGCGTCGCCGGCCAGGAAGACCCGCCCGTCCCGCCATGTGTCCGTGACGGACAAGTCGTGGCTCCAGGACCAGATGTGGTGAATCTTGATGGCGACGGTCTCACCGATCGCCGCGGCGACCTGCTTCTCGCAGTCCTCCGTCGTCACGGCAGAGGGATCGACTCCGGGCGCGATCTCGAAGTTGTAGCGCCACCGGGTGGCACCGTCGCGGATGAACGCCCCCTGGGTATCGGCGTTGATGATCCAGATGATCGGGATGAACTGTCCGCCCAGAAACGGTTCCAGGTCGGCGTCGAACTGGACGTTGATCGCGGTGCCGAGTGATTCCTGGCCGTGCTCACCGATACCCAGAGTGCGGCGAGTGACGCTGCGGATGCCGTCCGCCGCGATCACGTACTGTGCGACGGTCGTGTGCCGCGCACCGTCAGGGTCGGTGTAGGTCGCCTCAACCGAGCCGGGGCCACTGGCCAGGTCGACGACCTCGCACCCGAGTCTGATCGTCACGCTGTCCATGTCCTCGGCCACCCTCGCGAGGATCGGCTCGAACATGTGCTGCCCCACTGTCGAGATGCGCTCGGGCGATTGCTCGTCGAACAGGCGAGAGGTCTCGTCGGCATCGCTGACGGACATCTGGCCGATCTCGATACCGTTCAAGCGCGTCATCCACGCGATCGTGACGTCGTCGGGCATGCCCGCGGTGAGGTCCCTTATGAGGTTGGCGACGCCCCACTCACGAAAGATCTCCATGGTCCGCGCATGTACCCCGTTGGCCTTCGGGTACCTGGAGAACTCATCGCGTCGTTCCAGTACCAGGCACCTGATGCCGGCCCGGCCGAGAGCCAGCGCTGCGCTCAGGCCCACCGGACCCGCCCCGATGATCAATACTTCGGTTTCTTCGCTCATTATCAACGTCTCCTCGTCATGATGCGGGGGCGCTGGACTGCGATCTGGCGCATATCAAGTCGAGCTGTGGACTCGATCGGCAACAGAGGCGAATTGTTCAATCACGGGAAATCGAAGACGCTCGCCCGAATACCCGTTACCTGGTTACCCGGATACCTGGTTACCCGGATACCTGCTGGCGGCGTCACGATGGCGAGGCCCCACAGCGGGATTGCACATACACGCCGTATCGGGCGGCGGCAGGGGCGGTCTGGTGAAACGTGCATTCTGCGTGGTAATGCGTCTACGTCACCCCGCGAGGGCCGACCGCGCCCGGCCTGCGTCGACTGTCAGCCGGCCTTGTTGATGAATGTCTCGACTTCCTCCTCGCATTCCTTACTGGTCGGGATGTCGAAGTGGTCTGCGCCGTCGACAGTGAAGCGCGTCGCGTTCGGAATCTTCTCCGCCACCAGGTCCGAGGGGCCGGCCCCGTCGGAGCCACCGTCGACGACCAGGGTTGTGGCCTTGATTGCGCCCAGGCCCTCGACGGTGACGAAGCGATGGCTCGACGCGAGGTGGCCCGCGACCGCCTCTCGGTCGTTGCCCGCGTCGGCGATCATCGTGCGGATCAGCAGCGCCATGAGATTGTCCGTCGGCTCCTCCGCCGAGCGCAGAGCCTCGACGAGCGGCTGCTGCATGTTCTCGTGATGCAGCCCGGCGGTCAGCACCATGTCGGCGGCACCGAGAACGGCGATCCGCTCGAACAGGGCCGGCTGCTCGCTGGCCGCCAGCAACAGGGCCCAGGCGCCGGCGGAAAACCCAATGGCGTCGACCGATCCGTGCTTGGCCGCCTCTTCGAGAATGAGGTCAGCGGCGTCGCGGCCCACGGCATCCGTGTTCTCCCCATGTCCGGGAAGGTCGACGCCGATCACAGTTCGACCCGCCGCCTCCAGGCTGTCGACCCAGCCGCCCCTGCGCCACTGCGTCTCGAAGTTGGACGCCATGCCGTTGATGAGAATGACCGGACGGTTGGGAGAAGTATTGATACTCATGCCTTGTCTCCTTGTGATGCGGGGCGCAATACGCGCCTGGCATACGTCTGTGCGGCGCCGGCCTGTTTGCTCTGAATGCTGTCTCGACCGAGGGGGGCGAATGCCTGTTCGCCCGAATCGCGACGGGCGGGCAAACCCTCGGCCGGGAAGGCGCTTTCGCGACTCAGGGTCAGCGATAGGCTCTATCCAGATGATACGAACCAAGATGTTCTCGCGCAAGACTATCTGCCGAAACAAGGCGCTGATATTTGTGCGCGACCGACGGCTGAGCTCGGACGCATCACTGAACTCACCTCACATTCAGCAGCAGAACACCCATGGTTTTCGCACCTGTTGAGAGCCGCACCGCGAAACCAGCGCGGGCTGAGGAGTCATCGCAAAGTGTGGAGCTCAAAACGATGCCGATGATGCGTCAAAGACGCCACGTACAGGTGGCCTCTGACGATGGGCGGGCGTCAGACCCTGATCGCGCCGGCCAGGCTGCGGCCGTGCTCGTGTGCGGTCTGCTCGGCGGCGGCGCGGATCTGCGTGGCCAGAACCTTGAACTGCTCAAACGCCGGGTTCACACCGGCCAACGTGAACTCCGACTCCACGACCTTCAGGTCCAGTTTCCACACGTCGGCAAGGACGCGGCGCATCCAGGCGGTCGCGTGATCCCATCCTTCGCGCGGTGTGCCCTGTGCGTAGCTGCCGCCGCGTACGGTCACCAGCACCGCCGGCTTGCCCGCAGTTGCCGGCTCAACGCCCGCAGTCATCCTCGGATCGCAGATCACCAGGTCCACCCAGGCCTTGAAGTGCTGTGACACGCCGAAGTTGTACAGGGGTACAGCGAACAACAGGGCGTCTGCGCCGATCAGTTGATCAGCCGCCACTGCGGCCAGGCTCACCGCCCCGATCTGTTCCGGGGAGCGATGATCCTCCGGCACGTAGGTCGCGTTCACGGCGGTCGACCACGCGGTCGCCGGGATCGGGTCTATGCCGATATGCCGCGTGACGACCTGTGCATCAGGGTGGGCGGTGCGCCATTCCTGCTCGACGATGTCGGCGATCTCGCGGCTGTGTGAGCCCTCGACTCGTATGCTCGCGTCGAGACGGAACAGGGACATGACTACCTCCTGGTCGCTATGGGATGCCCACCGGCTTGCTGCGGTCGGCGGCTGGGTGGGGCCCCGCGCGATAGGGGCCGAGGATGTCGGCCCACAACATCCCCTTCTCAGCGTCCAGGGCGGCGCTTTGGACAAGCCGTTCCGGGTGGCCCGGGGGTGGGCCGACCGTTGTGGGACGCCTCCCAACGCCCTGCCCATCTGAACCTGTCCCGCCCACTCACCCCACGCTCCACCAGGACATGCACATGGAGCGCGAATCAGACATCGCAGAACCTCTGACCAGGTGATGTCCAAGCCCCAACCACGTCTGAAGAGTTGAAGGTCGAGCTGATGTTCCTCGGGCCGGTGTCGGCGTCTTTGTCGGCGCGCCGATCCGGCGACTTGAAGAGGTGACCGTCTCGTGGCTCTCCTCAAGAGAGATCCGCACGGCGTTGCGGCCGAGCGCTTGCGACGGTGTCGGGTAGTGCCTGCTGTGTGTCGCCGGTCCGGCCGGTCGTCGCCTCGCGACCGTCCAGTTGCCAGCACCTCACGGTCCCTTTCTCCGAGGAACCGCCTTAATGCGGAACAGTAGTTACGGTCCCTCCATCCGTCAAGGACAGATTCGTCCTTATTTGCTGCCGGTCAGTCAGCGGCCCGCGAAGTTGCAGGTCGAGTGCTGTTCCCGCGTGAGCCCTTCTACTGATCCCTGGCCGTTGCGCACCCGTACCACCTCCACCCGGTACGTCGAACTTCGGCGCACCCAGCTCGTATACGCTTGCGATATGGCCAGCCGTCAAAGCACCGCTGATCCGACCGAGCGCCCTGTCCGTACACGGCGACGGGGAGCCGCGGTGGAGAAGGCGATCTCCGATGCGGTCCTCGCCGAACTGGCCGAGGTCGGGTTCGGGCGGCTCACCTTCGACGGCGTCGCCGAGCGCGCGGGCACGGGCAAGAGCCCGCTGTACCGGCGGTGGCCCGACACGACGTCTCTGGTGATCGACACGCTGGAGAAGCTGGGCTCGGATCCAGACAGCTATGAACGGACCGGGCGACTGCGGGACGACCTCATCGGGCTCACCCGCCACATGACCGCGTCGCTGACAGGCGAAAGGGCCGAGGCGTTCCGCAGCCTGCTGGGAGAAGCGCACCGCTACCCACAGCTTCTGGCCAGGTTCACATCGCAGGTACTCGAGCCGCTCTTCGCGGCGTTGACCGCCGTGCTGCTCGACGGCGCCGAGCGCGGCGAGGTGAATCCCGAACGGCTGACCCCTCCCGTCCTGGAGGTCCTCCACGCACTGGTCATCAAGCGCGCCCTCCTCGACACGCACGATCTGACGGAGCAGGACATCGCCGAGATGATCGACCAGGTACTGCTCCCCCTCGTCCTGGCCTCCCCGAGATAGCGCTGCCTCGGCGATTTCACAGTCAGCGCGAGCCTCTGCGCCTGATCCGCCGGGGCCGGCCCCGGTACGCACAGCCCGGTGACGAAGCCGGCCGGACGGCAATCCGCGCGATGGGCCGGTTGGCCAACTGGGCAGCGACCCCAGACGTGGGGAATCCCGTCCAGCCACAAACCGTGACGAGGATTGCCGGCTGGCATCGGGCGGCGTTCGTGGCCTGCGGATGCCAACGAGCTTCAGCGGCCGGAAGCGCGGAATCAGGGAGACAGTTGGCACTCTGGTACAGCGCAGGTCACGGTATCTGTGGCGACCGCGCCTCCGACATCGTTGTCGAAAGCGCGGCCTGCCCGAGGCGCGGCCCTACGGGATGCGGCAAGCCCCGAGGGGGCACCGGACGCCCGTGAGTGTGGTTGTCCTACGGCGTGTAGTTGGCGTCACTGCCGTACAGCTCCTTGGTGAACGCGGAGACATCGGCGCTGCGATCGGCGCCGTCGAGGTTGTACGTCAGGTAGACGCCGTACCCCTCGCTGACCGTGCGGCTGGCGAGGGCGGCGGCCGTGCTTTGCGAGGTCCCGCCGATCTCGACGGCCGCCGGCGACAGCTTCGACTTGGGCAGTGCGATGCCGGGGACCTGCCAGGTGCCGTAGTACGGGTTCCAGGCGTAGTCGAACTTGGACGAGACGTCGACGCCGCCGTAGGACAGGCGCGACGCTGCCGGGCCGATGTTGTAGAGGCTGATGATCTTGTCCGGCATGTTGGCGCGCAGTGCAGACACCAGGTACACGAACGAACTGGCGTTGGGCTGGCTGGTGCCGTTGTTGCCGTAGTCGGCGTACTCGTCGTCGAAGTCGATGCCGTCGAGGCCGTACTTGGCCACGGTGTCCGACAGTTGTTTCGCGTACGTCGAAGCCGCCTGCTGGGAGGGGAAGTTGGCGAAGCCCGCGCCCTGGTGGTTGCCGAGCACCGAGAGGACGACCTTGATGCCCTTCTGCTGCAGCGGCCGTATCTGGGTGGCGGCGTTGTCGAGGACGCGTTGCACGTTCGGGTTGAAGTACAGGGTCGCCGCCTTCGTGCCCGTGTCGTAGTTGATGTTCGCCGCGAAGATCACGGCGACGTCGAAGACGTTGCCGCCGCCGTTGGCGAGGGTGTACTTGCCGACGTTCAGCATGCTGTTGTTGTTCACCTCGACGTACGCCACCGAGGTTGGTCCCTGTTTCGCGGAAGCGGCAACGGGGGCCGCTTCCGCGCCGGTCGTGGTGGTCGCGCCGAAGGCGAGGGCCGTAGTGGCCAAGAGCGCGAGCGCGGCCGTCCGTACTCTGCTCCGCACCGGAGTGAACATCGTTGATCGGTCTCCCATCGCATGGAGCGGCGCCCGACCTGTTCGCGAGCGCCGAGTGGGTCTCCCGACCCTTCCGTTCCCGGGACCGAATCCCCGGAACCCTGCGAGAACTCTTCCCGACTCCACCCATGTCCCGCCACAACTCTCAATCCGGGCAAGGGAGTTGCTGGAACGCTACGCTGCCGCGCTGTCTCAGGCCCGCGACCGACGGAACCCACGGGAGACCGACATCGACGCGATCACCGCCGACGCGGACGAACCAGGCATGCACGCCGCGGACCGCAGCGAATCCTCGTCGCACTCCCCGGAAAGGCCCCCTACAACCCCACGATCTTGTTCCACTCCTTCGCGAACTCCACCCGTTCCGTCGACGTGATGTCCCGCGCGATCGCGAGGTGCTTGCGCATCGTCGTGTCCGGGAATATCAGCGGGTTCTCGGCCAGGGCCGCGGTGTCCTTGTCCTTGGAGGCCGCGAGGACGGCCTGGGCTGCCGGGACGGGGCAGACGTAGTTGACCCAGGCGGCGAGTTCCGCGGCGACCTCGGGGTCGTAGTAGTAGTCGATCAGACGTTCCGCGTTGGTCTTGTGGCGGGCCAGGTCGGGGATCATCAGGGAGTCCGCCCAGAGTTCGGCGCCCTCCTCGGGGACGACGAAGCGGATGTCCGGGTTGTCGGCCTGGAGCTGGATCACGTCGCCGGAGTAGGCCTGGCAGGCCAGGACGTCGCCGCTGACGAGGTCCTTGGTGTAGTCGTTGCCGGTGAAGCGGCGGATCTGGTTCCGGCTGATCTGGGTCTGTATCTGGTCGCACACCTTGTAGAAGTCCGCGGCCGTCCACTTGGTGATGTCGACGCCGTTGCCCTGCATCAGCAGCGCGAACGCCTCGTCCAGGCCGGAGAGCAGCGTGACCCGGCCCTTCAGGTCGCCGGCCCACAGGTCGGAGACCTGACGGATCTCGCGGCCGAGCTTGCGGTGGTTGTACGCGATACCGGTGATGCCCGACTGCCACGGCACCGTGTACCGGCGCCCCGGGTCGAACGCGGGCGAGCTGAGCTGCGGGTCGAGGTGCTTCGCCACGTTGGGCTGCGCGGACCGGTCCATCCGCTGGACCCAGCCGAGGCGGACGAACCGCGCGCACATCCAGTCGCTCATGACGATCAGGTCGCGGCCGGTCTGCTGGTGGTTCATCAGCGCCGGGCTGATCTTGCCGAAGAACTCGTCGTTGTCGTTGATCTCCTCGATGTAGTCGACGGAGATCCCGGTGCGCTTCTCGAACGCGTCCAGCGTGGGCCGCTTGGTCTCGTCATCCTCGTCGGTGTCGATGTACAGCGGCCAGTTCGCCCAGGTCAGTCGCTTGTCCGTGGCGGACAGATCGGCGCCGGCACGGTCCCCCGCCTTCACATACGCGGCGGGCACACCGCACCCGGCGAGCGCACCGAGCGCGGCCGTTGAGCCGAGCGCGCGCAGCAGGGAGCGACGGGAGGACGGGTACGACTTCGGAGTCTGGGGCACCCGCGCAGCATGACCTGCGAACCCGTGTCCGATCAATGGACGCTGCGTCGAGCGGGTTCCCGCGGACCCGACACCTTGTCGATCGGTTGTCTGTGAAGTGACCGCCTGTTCACATGAGGTGCCCGCCCACCCCGGCGGGCACCGGGGCCGGCGGCAGGGCGTACCTCGGCAGGCTCACCTCCACCACCAGCCCGCCCTGCGGACGCGTCCACGCCCACACCCGACCCCCGTGCGCGGCTACGACCGCCGCCACGATGGACATCCCCAGACCGAGCCCGTCCCTCCTCCCGGCCCTGCCGACCCGCTCCACCCCCAGCCGCCTGAACGGCTCGAAAAGCCCCGCCGCCTGGTCGGCCGCGATCACCGGCCCACTGTTCTCGATCCGCAGCCCGGGCCGGCCGAACGCGTCGAGTCCCGTCCACACACTCACCCAACTCCCCTCCCCCGTCGGCAGGTTGTGCCGTACGGCGTTGTCGGTCAGGTTGACCACCAGCCGCTCGATGAGCTGCGGATCACCGAGGACGGGAGCGAACGCGAGCCGGGCCTCGACACGCGGGCCCGCATCGGACAGGGCCGCGTCGGACCGGTCCGCATCGGGCAGCCATTCCCGTACGACCGCTGCGAGATCCACGCACTCCCTCGCCTCCAACCCCCGTTGGCTGCGCGCCAGTGTCAACAGCGCGTCGATCAGCCGTTCCTGCTCCTGCCCGGCCGCCCGCACCCGGGCCAGCGCAGCGCGCAGGGTCTCCACCGAGGCGTCCGGATCGGCGAGGGTGACGTCCACGATGGTCTGCTGGAGCGTGAGGGGGGTGCGCAGCTCGTGCGAGGCGTTGGCGACGAACTGCTTCTGCGCCTCGAACGCGCCCTCCAGCCGCGCCAGTACGGCATCGAAGGTGTCCGCCACCGCCTTCAACTCGTCGTCGGGGCCGGGCACCGCGAGCCGTTCGTGGAGATTGTCGGCGGAGATCCGGCGCGCCGAGACCGTCATCGCCCGCAGCGGGGACAGCACCCGGCCGGCCATCAGCCAGCCCAGCGCGAGCGACGCCAGCGCCATCACCGCGAGCGCGATACAGGCCTCGACGAGCAGTTGGTGCCGCTGGTCCTCGCGCACGGCGGCGACGACGGCGGTGACCATCGGCGCGGCGTCGGGGCCGACTCCGGGCGCGCCGCCCACCGGCCGGGGCCCCTCGAAGGTACTGACGGCCTGCCCGGCCTCGTTGTGCGCGTAGAGGAGATACGTGAAGGCCAGCAACAGCGCCCCGGCCACCACGAACAGCGAGCTGTAGAGCAGGGTCAGCCGCCACCGGACCGTACGCGGACCGCGCACCCGCAACCCTCGTAGAGCCGCCCGTGCCCTCATCGAACGCGGTACCCGGCCCGGTCCACCGTCTCGACCAACTGCGGTTCCCCCAGCTTCCGTCGCAGTCTGCTGACGGTCACCTTCACCGTCTGGCTGAACGGATCCGCGGCCTCGTCCCATGCGCGCTCCAGGAGTTCCTCGGTGGACACGACCGTCCCCTGCGCGCCGAGAAGGAGTTCGAGTACGGCGAACTCCTTGGGGCTGAGCGGCAGTTGGCAGCCGGCCCGGGTGGCTACCCGGCGCGCCGGGTCGAGCCGGAGTTCCCCGCGCACCAGCACCGGCGGCAGCGCGGGCTGCGCACGACGTGCCAACGCCCTTATACGGGCGACGAGTTCGGTGAACGCGAACGGCTTGGGCAGATAGTCGTCGGCGCCGAGGCCGAGCCCCGCGACCCGGTCGGCGACCGTCCCGGACGCGGTGAGCATCAGCACCCTCGCCCGGCTGTCCCCGGCGGCGAGCGTCCGGCACACCTGGTCGCCGTGGATGCCGGGCAGATCACGGTCGAGTACGACGACGTCGTAGCCGTTGATCTCCGCGCGCTCCAGGGCCGTAGGACCGTCGAACGCGAGGTCGACCGCCATGCCCTCGCGGCGCAGCCCCGCCGCCACGGTCTCGGCGAGTTCTTCGTGGTCCTCGACCACCAGCACACGCATGGCCGTCAGTGTGGCGGGCGAGCGGTTACACGGATATAAGGGCGGCCGTTCCCGTGGCGTAACCGGCCGGGCGATTGTGTGGGTCCCGTCCGGCAGCACCCGCACATCAGCAGCAGGAGGAACCATGCGCGCTCTGGCGACCAGGCCGCAGCGGCTCGCCCTCGGTATCGCCGTCCTGTCGGCCGCCGCGCTCGGCACGGTCACCGCGTCGGCGGCCCAGGCGTCCGACACCGCGACCGCCAAGTCCCCCAGGACCGTCGAGTCCGGCGTGTCCGTCGTACAGGAGAAGGGCAACGGGAAGGGCGCCCCGAAACACCTCGATCCCCCCAAGGGTGCCGCCTTCGCGGTCGCCTACCACCCGACCGCGAACGCGCCCGGCGATCTCAACACGGCGAACGGCGACTTCGCCAAGTGCATGCGTGCGCAGGGGCAGTCGGTGTTCCCCCGCGTCCACGCGTCGAAGGACGCGGACGGGCACATCAACCTCCAAGTACTGATGACCGGCGGGGACTTCGACCCGACTACGGCCGGCTACAAGAAGGCCGTCAAGGTGTGCGGCCCGATCCTGGAGAAGGCCGGCCTCACCTTCCCGAACCCGGCCGACCTGCCGCCGCTGCCGACCCCCGACAAGCCGGGCAAGCCCGGCAAGGTCACCTCCGAACTGCCCTCCCTCACCCGCGCCTTCGCGCACACCTGACCATCCCGGAGGGGGACAAGAGGGGGAACAGCGCGGCCCCGGACGGATCAACTCCCGTCCGGGGCCGCGCAATTGAGCTCGGAGACGCTATACGTCGAGCGAGGTCATGACGTGCTTGATGCGGGTGTAGTCCTCGAAGCCGTAGCCCGAGAGGTCCTTGCCGTAGCCCGACTTCTTGAAGCCGCCGTGCGGCATCTCCGCGACCAGCGGGATGTGGGTGTTGATCCACACGCAGCCGAAGTCCAGCGACTTCGACAGCCGCATCGCACGCCCGTGGTCCTTCGTCCACACCGAGGAGGCGAGGGCGTAGTCGACGCCGTTGGCCCACTTGATGGCCTGCGCCTCGTCCGTGAAGGACTGCACGGTGATGACGGGCCCGAAGACCTCGTTCTGGATGATCTCGTCGTCCTGCTTGAGGCCCGAGACGACGGTCGGCGCGTAGAAGTAGCCGACCTCGCCCACCCGTTGACCGCCCGCCTCCACCTTCGCGTGCGCCGGCAGCCGCTCGATGAAGCCGGTCACCTGCTTGAGCTGGTTGGCGTTGTTGAGCGGGCCGTACAGCACGTCCTCGTCGTCCGGCTGCCCGGTCTTCGTCTCGGCCGCCGCCTTCGCGAGCGCCGCCACGAACTCGTCGTGGATCGACTCCTGGACCAGGACGCGCGTCGCCGCCGTACAGTCCTGCCCGGCATTGAAGAAGCCCGCGACCGAGATGTCCTCGACGGCCTTGGCGATGTCGGTGTCCTCGAAGACCACCACGGGGGCCTTGCCGCCCAGTTCCAGGTGGACCCGCTTGAGGTCCTTGGACGCGGACTCGGCGACCGACATGCCCGCGCGCACCGAACCGGTGATGGAGGCCATCGCCGGCGTGGGGTGCTCGACCATCGCGCGGCCGGTGTCGCGGTCGCCGCACACGACGTTGAAGACGCCCTTGGGCACGATCGAGCCGATGATCTCGGCGATCAGGACCGTGGAGGCGGGGGTGGTGTCCGAGGGCTTCAGGACGACCGTGTTGCCGGCCGCGAGCGCGGGGGCGAACTTCCAGACGGCCATCATCATCGGGTAGTTCCACGGCGCGACCTGCGCGCAGACGCCGATCGGCTCGCGCCGGACGATGGAGGTCATGCCCTCCATGTACTCGCCGGCCGAACGGCCTTCGAGCATGCGCGCGGCGCCCGCGAAGAAGCGGATCTGGTCGACCATCGGCGGGATCTCTTCGGAGCGGGTGAGCCCGATCGGCTTGCCGGTGTTCTCCACCTCGGCCGCGATCAGTTCCTCCGCGCGCTCCTCGAACGCGTCCGCGATGTCCAGCAGGAACTTCTGCCGCTTGGCCGGGGTCTCGTCCCGCCAGGCCGGGAAGGCGGCGGCGGCGGCCGCCATCGCGGCGTCGACGTCCCCCGTCCCGGACAGCGGCGCGGTCGCGTACGCCTCGCCCGTCACGGGGTTGACCACCTCGGTGGTCCGTCCGTCGACGGCGTCACGGAACTCACCGTCGATGTAATTGCGCAGACGACGCAGCTCGGTGCTCACTGCCGGCCCTCCAAGTTCAGGTGTCCAATCACTGAGACACCCACCCTAATCGCCCGGCCCACGTTTTCAACACCCCCGATCGCGTCAAGGCTACGAAATCCGCAAGTCTCGGCCACGTAAACAACGAATTTCATCGAAGCGGCCTTGCGGAACGGTCGAGACGTCGTGCACAGTGAAGCCGTGGCCAGTCGCAGCGCAGAACACAGGGACTCCCGCGAGTCCAGGAACGGCAGCAGTCCTCACCTGGACGCCGTCTCCCTCGCCATCATCGAGCAGCTCCAGGAGGACGGCCGCCGGCCGTACGCCGCGATCGGCAAGGCCGTCGGCCTCTCCGAGGCGGCCGTGCGCCAGCGCGTCCAGAAGCTGCTCGACCAGGGCGTCATGCAGATCGTCGCCGTCACGGACCCGCTCACCGTGGGCTTCCGCAGGCAGGCGATGGTCGGTGTCAACGTCGAGGGCGATGTCGAGAACGTGGCGGACGCGCTGACGGCCATGCCGGAAGTGGAGTACGTGGTGATGACCGCGGGCTCGTACGACCTCCTCGCCGAGATCGTCTGCGAGGACGACGACCACCTGCTGGACGTCATCAACAAACGCATCCGGGCCCTCCCCGGCGTGCGCTCCACCGAGAGCTTCGTCTATCTGAAGCTCAAGAAGCAGACCTACATGTGGGGAACCCGATAACCGTGAGCAAGGACCTCAGCCGCACCGCGTACGACCACCTGTGGATGCACTTCACCCGCATGTCCTCGTACGAGAACGCGCCCGTTCCCACGATCGTCCGTGGTGAGGGCACCTACATCTACGACGACAAGGGCAAGCGCTACCTCGACGGTCTCGCGGGTCTGTTCGTGGTCCAGGCCGGTCATGGCCGCGCCGAGCTGGCCGAGACCGCGGCCAAGCAGGCGCAGGAGCTGGCGTTCTTCCCCATCTGGTCGTACGCCCACCCCAAGGCCGTAGAACTGGCGGAGCGTCTGGCCAACTACGCGCCCGGCGACCTGAACAAGGTCTTCTTCACCACCGGCGGCGGCGAGGCGGTCGAGACCGCCTGGAAGCTCGCCAAGCAGTACTTCAAGCTCGTCGGCAAGCCCACCAAGTACAAGGTCATCTCCCGCGCGGTCGCCTACCACGGCACTCCGCAGGGCGCCCTGTCCATCACCGGCCTGCCGGCCCTGAAGGCTCCCTTCGAGCCGCTCGTCCCGGGCGCGCACAAGGTGCCGAACACCAACATCTACCGCGCCCCGATCCACGGTGACGACCCGGAGGCGTACGGCCGCTGGGCCGCCGACCAGATCGAGCAGGAGATCCTCTTCGAGGGCCCCGAGACGGTCGCCGCGGTCTTCCTGGAGCCGGTGCAGAACGCGGGCGGCTGCTTCCCGCCGCCGCCCGGCTACTTCCAGCGGGTGCGCGAGATCTGCGACCAGTACGACGTGCTGCTCGTGTCGGACGAGGTCATCTGCGCCTTCGGCCGCCTGGGCACGATGTTCGCCTGCGACAAGTTCGACTACGTGCCGGACATGATCACCTGCGCCAAGGGCATGACCTCGGGCTACTCCCCGATCGGCGCCTGCGTCATCTCCGACCGCCTGGCCGAGCCGTTCTACAAGGGCGACAACACCTTCCTGCACGGCTACACCTTCGGCGGTCACCCGGTGTCCGCGGCGGTCGGCCTCGCCAACCTCGACATCTTCGAGCGCGAGGGCCTCAACCAGCACGTCCTCGACAACGAGGCCAACTTCCTGCAGACCCTGCAGAAGCTGCACGACCTCCCGATCGTCGGCGACGTGCGCGGAAACGGCTTCTTCTACGGCATCGAGCTGGTCAAGGACAAGGCCACCAAGGAGACCTTCACGGACGAGGAGTCGGAGCGCGTGCTCTACGGCTTCGTCTCCAAGAAGCTCTTCGAGTACGGCCTCTACTGCCGCGCCGACGACCGCGGTGACCCGGTCATCCAGCTGTCGCCGCCGCTGATCTCCGACCAGTCGACCTTCGACGAGATCGAGACGATCGTCCGCCAGGTGCTGACCGAGGCCTGGACGAAGCTCTGATCGTTCAGAGGGATCTTACTTCTGGATGATCAACACCGGCCCCGGGCCGCCGTTCGAGTGAGAAACGGCGGCCCGGGGCCGTGTGCTGTGCGGGCTCCCCCCGACCGCTCCTTAGCGTGCCAGTGACCGATCGGCCCTGTCTTCGTTCCCCCGCATGGGGGATGCGGCACGGGAAAACGGATCTGAACGAGGTGTACGCGCATGGTGGCCCCGCCGGACAACGACGTGCTCTGGGCACGTGCCCTGCACTTCCAGCACAACGACGGATCGCCCGCGCTCGGCGGCGTCTCGCTCGGTGTCCGGGAGGGCGAGATCCTCGCCGTCATGGGCCCGCGCGGCAGCGGCAAGACGACCCTGCTGCGCTGTCTCGCCGGTCTGGAGCGCCCGAGCCGCGGCGAGGTCTGGTTCAACAGCGTGCCCGTGCACACCATGGGCCCGCTCACCCGGGAACGGCTGCGCCGCGACCGCTTCGGCTGGATCGACCCGGCCCCCGTGCTCGTCCCGGAGCTGAACGTCTGGGAGAACGCGGCGCTCCCCCTGATGCTGCGCGGCACCAGCCGCCGTCGCGCCAAGACCGCCGCCCTGGAGTGGCTGGACCGCCTCGACATCGGCGACCACGCCCGCAAACGCCCGCACGAACTGCGCCAGGCGGAGCGCCAGCGCGTCTCGATCGCCCGCGCGCTGGCCCCGGCGCCCACGGTCCTGTTCGCCGACGAGCCGACCGCCCCGCTGCACCGCGCGGACCGCGCCCAGGTCCTGCGCACGCTCACGACAGCCGCGCGCTCGCACGGCATCACGGTGGTCCTCGCGACCCATGAGGCGGAGACCGCGGCCCTCGCGGACCGTACGGTGTCGCTCCTCGACGGCCGCCGGGTGAACACGGTCCACCTGCCGCCGGTCGCCGAGACGGAAGGCCGGGCCGCGTGCTCGCTCTCCGTCTGACCCGCGGCTCGCACCCCGCCGTCCAACTGCGCCGCCTGCTGGTCGCGGTGGCCTCGGCGGGCACGGGCTTCCTGCTGCTGTGCACCCTCGGCTACGCGATCGGCCACCCCGACTCCCCCGCCGCCGCGGCCCTCCGCCTGGCCTGGTGCGCGACCCCGATGGCCGCCACCGTGTACTTCGCGGTGGCCGTCGCCCGCACCGACCCGGCGACGAAACCCCGCCCCGGCCTCTCCGCGATCGGCCTCGGCCCGGGCCGCCTGATGGCGATCTCGGCGACGACGACGGCCCTCGCCTGCACCCTCGGCTCCATGCTGGCCCTGCTCTTCTTCCTCCACCTCCGCGGCGACCTCACGGGCATGCCCTTCGACGGAGCGGCGGCGGAGTTCCTGGCGTCGGACCAACCCCTCCCCCTCCCCGCCGCGTTGACCCTGCTGTCCCTCGTCCCGGTGATCGCCTCCCTGGCCGTAGCACTCGTCCTACGCC
>NZ_JBHXME010000092.1:0-42859 GCF_042721125.1 Streptomyces sp. NPDC058469 | reverse complement strand
AGATCCCCGAACTGCTCAAGCCCCCGCCGCCGAAGGAGCCCCCGAAGGCGCCGGAACCGGTGGTGCCTGTGGTGCCGAAGGTGATCGAGCAGGACCCGGCGACCGTCCCCGGGGCACCGGAAACCCCGGCCCGCCGGCGCCGCATGGTCCCCCGCCTCCCCGCCGGACGCTGGTCCAACCCCCTGCTGCTGATCGCCGCCGCGCTGCTCGTCGGGGGCGCCGTCCTCGGCAACTGGTTCGCCCTGCTGCTCGGTTGGCTCATCGCGTACGCCTCCCGGCGGCTGTCCGACGCCGAGACGAAGTGGGCGGTGATCGGCCTGCCGACGGCGGCCGTCGCGGCCGGCGTCGTCTGGCTGTGGGGCAGGAACGACGGCCGCTGGGGCACCCCCGTCGCGCAGGGTCACATGAGCGACGCGATCGCCGAGACCTGGCCGTGGGTGGTGCGGGGGGCGGCGGTGGCGTCGGCGCTGTATCTGGTGTGGCGGTCGCAGCGGCAGCGGTGACGGTCGCAGCGGAAGTGGTGGGCGTCGCAGCGGAAGAGGTGTGCGTCGTAGCGGAAGAGGTGACGGTCGTAGTCGAGGGGCCGGTGGGATTGTCGTAGTCGCTGGGCACAATGGCCCATATGACCTCGCGCGCCCAGAGCAGTGACCAGCCCGCCGCCCAGCCCGCCCAGAACCCCACCCCTCCCGTCCTGACCGTCGGCTTCGATCTCGACATGACCCTCATCGACTCCCGGCCCGGTATCCACGCCTGCTATCTGGCGCTGGCGGAGCGGACGGGGACGTACGTCGACGCCGATCTGGCGATCACCCGGCTCGGGCCGCCGCTCGCGGACGAGTTGATCAACTGGTTCCCGGCGGACGAGGTGCCCGCCGTGGCGGACCTGTACCGCGAGATGTACCCGTCGATCGCCATCGCCGCGACCCCCGCGATGTCCGGCGCCCCCGAGGCGATCGCGGCGGTGCGGGCGGCCGGTGGGCGGGCGATCGTGGTCACCGCGAAGTACGAGCCCAACGCGAAGCTGCACCTCGCGCATCTCGGCATCGACGCCGACGCCGTGATCGGCAACCTGTGGGCCGAGCAGAAGGCGGAGGCGCTGCGCGAGGAGGGCGCGAGCGTGTACGTCGGCGACCACGTCGGAGACGTACGCGGAGCCCGCGGTGCCGAAGCCCTGTCGGTCGCCGTGGCGACCGGGCCGTGCGACGCGGAGGAGCTGCGCGCGGCCGGGGCGGACGTCGTGCTCGGCGATCTCACCGAGTTCCCGCGATGGCTTTCGGACTACCTTTCGGCACGCGCCTGACGGCGGCCCGCGGCGACCGACTGCAGTACGCCCGCGGCGGCCAGCAGGAATCCGACGCCCATGAGCATGCTCAAGAGGTACATGTACGTCGGAAAAGGCGTTGCGTGGAGCAACAGCGGTACCACGGTGACGAGTGTGGCCACCGCACCGATGAAAAAGATGATGGTGCCGGCACGGATCAGTCGGTCACCGGCCACGGCGGAATTCGTTTGGGTTTTGTCACGCACTCGACCAGGGTAGTTCCCTGCGCAAAGGAACAACCCGGCGACGTCTTGTCACCGGCCTGAAGACCATTAGCCTTGGTACCGGCGGGTCCCGACGACCCGCCGGTCTGCTATCCGAAGCAGTTTTCCGACGAGTACGAGGACGAGGACAGACGTGCCTACCGGCAAGGTCAAGTGGTTCAACAGCGAGAAGGGCTTCGGCTTTCTCTCCCGTGACGACGGCGGTGACGTCTTCGTCCATTCCTCGGTTCTGCCCGCCGGAGTTGATGCCCTGAAGCCCGGACAGCGCGTGGAGTTCGGGGTCGTCGCCGGTCAGCGCGGTGACCAGGCCCTCTCGGTGACCCTGCTCGACCCGACCCCGTCCGTCGCGGCGGCCCAGCGCAAGAAGCCGGACGAACTGGCCTCCATCGTCCAGGACTTGACGACCCTTCTGGAGAACATCACCCCGATGCTGGAGAAGGGCCGCTACCCCGACAAGGCCTCCGGCGGAAAGATCGCGGGCCTGCTGCGCGCGGTGGCGGACCAGTTGGACGTGTAGATATCCGGGAGATTCAGCGGACCTGGGGAATTAGAGCGAGTCCGGGCCGAGGGGCGCACCAGCCTCTCGGCCCGCGGTGTGTGAGCGGCCCGGGGATCGTCGTGCGGGGTCTTCTTGGCGCAGGCCCCAGGGACGGCGCCACGGGTTCAGGCGGCACCACGGGTTCAGACGGCGCCACGGGTTCAGGGGAACGTGAGCGCGTCCGGCCCGAGTGCCGGTACCAACCCCTCCGCCGCCGCTCGCGTCAGCAAACCCCGGATCGCCGCGTACCCGTCCTCGCCCAGGTCCGCCGTGAACTCGTTGACGTACAGGCCGATGTGCTGGTCGGCGACGGACGGGTCCATCTCCTGGGCGTGTTCCATGACGTACGGGCGGGAGGCCCCGGGGTCGTCCCAGGCGGCGCGGACCGACGTGCGGATGGAATCGGCCAACAGGTTCAGCGCGTCCGCGCCCAGTGAGCGCTTGGCGATGATCGCACCCAGGGGGATCGGCAGGCCCGTGGTGGCCTCCCAGTGCTCGCCCATGTCCGCGAGCTTGTGCAGGCCGTAGTTCTGGTACGTGAAGCGCGCCTCGTGGATGACGAGCCCCGCGTCGACCTTCCCGTCCCGCACGGCCGGCATGATCTCGTGGAACGGCATGACGACGATCTCGCCGACCCCGCCCGGGATTGTGTCCGCCGCCCACAGCCTGAACAGCAGGTACGCCGTCGACCGCTCGCTCGGCACGGCGACCCGGCGCCCGGTCAGATCGCCCCCGGCCTCCCGCGTGAGCACCAGCGGCCCGCAACCCCGGCCCAGCGCACCCCCGCAGGGCAGCAGCGCGTACTCGTCGAGGACGTACGGCAGCACGGCGTACGACACCTTCAGGACGTCCAACTCACCGCGCTCGGCCATGCCGTTGGTGATGTCGATGTCCGCGAAGGTCACGTCGAGCGCGGGCGCACCCGGCACCCGGCCATGGGCCCAGGCGTCGAAGACGAACGTGTCGTTCGGGCAGGGGGAGTAGGCGATCTGCAAAGGCTGCGTGGCTTGCTCACTGGTCGTCATACGGGTTCCAACTCTCCAGTACGGGCGCGCACTTCCCGAACCCCTCCGTCAGGGCCGCGAGCGCGTCGCCGATGCGCCAGGCGGCGCGGTCGCGCGGGCCGACGGGGTTGGAGACCGCGCGCAGTTCCAGGACGGGGATGCCGTGTGCGGCGGCGGCCTCGGCCACGCCGAAGCCCTCCATCGCCTCCGCGAGGGCGCGGGGGTGGCGGGCGCGGAGTTCCGTGGCGCGGGCGGCCGTTCCGGTCACCGTGGAGACGGTGAGTACGGCTCCGGGGCGGGCTCCGGTCGCGGCCGCGAGGTCTCGTACGAGTGCACTCGGCGGACGGTGGGTGACGGTGCCGAAACCGAGTTCGGTGACCGGGACGAACCCGTCCGGGGTTTCCGCGCCCAGGTCGGCCGCGGTGATCTCGTCGGCGATCACGAGGGAGCCGACGGGTGCCTCGGGCTGGAAGCCGCCGGCGATCCCGGCGGAGACGACGAGGGCGTACGGGGTGCCGGCGAGGGCGGTGGCCGTAGCGGCGGCGGCAGCGGCCGGACCCACCCCGGCGGCGATGACATCAACCCTGCACGAGGTGTCGCTCGTGAACGCCCGTGCCACCGCGTCCCGTTCGGCGGGGACGGCGGTGGCGACGAGGACACGGAGGGAGGACGTGGTCAGGAGTCCTTCTTGAACTTGAAGGACCACAGGCCCTTGACCGTCTTGTCGCCCTCCTTGATGGAGACGACGGTCGAGTTGCCGGTCGCGCCGTACTGGGTGTTGAAGAACACGCTGCCGGGGATCGTGCGGTAGGTCTTCTTGCTGGAGTCGGTCAGCGGCTGACCGTTCATCAGGATCGTCCAGCCGTTGTCGGCGATCTTCGGATCGACACCGAAGCGCACGGTCTCGTCCGGGTCGACCGAGATCGACGTGGAGGCCTTCAGACACTTCGCCAGGTCCGCGGTCTTCACCGCGTCACCGTCGTTGTAGCAGGTGGCCTCGGTGTGGACCGAGTTCCTCCCGACGGTGATCGTCGAAACCGGCGTCGGCTTGTCGCACGCCGACAGGACGAGCAGTCCGGCGGAAACGGCGCCGGCGGCGGCGACGGCGCGGCGGCGTCGCACAGCGGATTGCATGGTCATGGGGCGAAGGTTATCGGGCCCGTCCAGTACTCCCCCCACGTGGGGTGCGGCGTGCCGGGCCGGGTGGTGCGGGTTAGGCCACTCGCGGGCGTCCACTGCCGCCGTGACGTGCCGAGGCGAGCAGGCCGCGCAGGGTGGTCAGCCAGCCCAGGGCGATGACTCCGGCGGCGAGGGTGAAGCCGAGGGCGCCGTTCAGCGGCATGACGATGCCGATCGCGCCGCCGAGCACCCAGGCCATCTGGAGCATCGTCTCGGAGCGCGCGAACGCCGAGGTGCGCACCAGCTCGGGCACGTCCCGCTGGATCAGCGCGTCCAGGGACAGCTTGGCCAGCGCCTGGCAGAACCCGGCCGTAGCGGCGAGACACGCCACCAGCACGGCGCCGAAGAAGATCGCGGCGGTGATGGCCGCGCCCAGCACCAGCGCGACGACGGTCACGATGATGAGTTCCGGGGCCCGCTGCCGCAGCCAGGACCCGACCGCCGTACCGAGCGCGTTGCCCACGCCCGCCGAGACGGCGACGATGCCCAGCGACACGGCCGCGCTCTGCCCGGTCATCGGGTGCTCCCGCAGCAGGAACGCGAGGAAGAAGGTCAGGAAGCCGGAGAGCCAGCGCAGGGCCGCGTTGGCGCCCAGGGCGTGGGTGACGGCGATGCCGACCGTGCGCAGCCCCGGACGCTTGACCTCCTTGGGATGCGGGCCGTGCAGATGGTCCTCGTCCGCCGCGAGCAGCGCCGTGTCCTCGCCCTTGGCCGAGTCGACCTTGGGGTCCAGGGAGAACGACAGGACCGTACCGGCGACGAAGATCACGAAGGCGCCGTAGAGCGGCCAGGGGTCGCCGATGGCGTGCAGGCCGCCCGCGATCGGGGCGGCGACGCCGGTGGCGAGGAGCCCGGCGAGGGTGACTCTGGAGTTCGCCTTCACCAGGGAGATACGGGGTGGCAGCAGCCGGGGCACCACGGCGCTTCTGACGACGCCGTACGCCTTCGAGGCGACCAGGGCGCCCAGAGCGGCCGGATACAGCTCCAGGCTGCCGCTGGCGACCGCGCCGGAGATGATCAGGGCGAGGAGGGCGCGGGCCAGCATCGCGGCGGCCATCGCGGCGCGGCGGCCGTGCGGGAGTTTGTCGAGGAGGGGGCCGATCACCGGCGCGAGGACGGTGAAGGGCGCCATGGTGATCGCCAGATACAGGGCGACCCGCCCCCGAGCCTCATCGGTCGGTACGGAAAAGAACACTGTCGAGGCGAGGGCGACGGTGATCATGACGTCGCCGGCGCCGTTCACCGCGTGCAGTTCGATCAGTCTGCCGAGGCCCGACTCGCCCGCGCCGTGCGCGTGCGTGGCCTTCCGGATGCCGCGGGCGGTACCGGTGACGGGGAAGTGCAGGGCACGACCCATCGCGCGGACGGAACCGCTCACCCGGCCCGAACCGCCACCTCGGATGTTCCCCTTCGTTCCACCGACCCCGGTGGCACCTTGGGGCGACCTCGCGGCTGCCACCCCGTCATAGTGCCCCGAGAACGGCGCGAGTAGTGCGGTTACCGCGCGTATGGAGGCGTGCGGGGTGGATTCTGGGCCGTTGCACAGGTCTCGGTATGACCGCCGCGCAGCGCCCAAGAGGCCGTCGGTGTGGGCGCATGCGCCGGGAGAAGGTAGCGTGCGTAGCGCGCCGTGGCGATTGTTCTCGGCCGCGCGCCTCTCGGCCATCCCTCAGAATGGATGGCGTAGGCGCGCCCGAGCGCGATCGGGCGCGGACGTCGACGCGGCCCTCCTCCAGTGCCTCCACGGGCCTGGGAGGTGTTTTTCAGCCGCTCCGTCCGCTCCCTTCGCCACAACAGGCGCACCCGTGAGACGGCGTAGGAGAGAAGCGATACCTGTGAGCGCAGCGACCACGCGAAGCCGCACCCCCGACCGCCTGTGTGCCGAGGCCGTCGACCTCGCCCGTGCCGCAGCCGAGGAGGCCGCCGCGCCCGGCGTGGTCGGCGAGCACGCCGGCTTCGAATCCGAGGGCGACCGTGTGGTCACGCACTTCTTCGAGTGCAAGGAGTTCGGCTACCGGGGCTGGCGCTGGGCGGTGACGGTCGCGAGGGCGTCCCGCGCGAAGCTGGTCACCCTGGACGAGGTCGTGCTGCTCCCCGGCCCGGACTCGCTCCTGGCCCCCGAATGGGTCCCGTGGAGCGAACGCCTCCGCCCCGGCGACATGGGCCCCGGCGACCTGCTCCCCACCGACGCCGAGGACCTCCGCCTGGAGCCCGGCTACACCGGCGAGGACGAGCCCCCGCCGAACTCCGCCGTCTCGGACGAGATGGCGGAGCTGGTGGAGGCGGAGGATGCCGAAGTCACGGCGGGCACCCCTGCCACGCTCCCCATGGCCCCCACCCGAGGCTCGATCGCGGCGGTGGCGGAGGAGTTGGGCATCCGCCGCGCCCGAGTCCTCTCCCGCTACGGCCTCCACGTCGCCGCCGACCGCTGGGAGGACGGCTTCGGCCCGAAGACCCCGATGGCCCAGGCGGCCCCGGCGGCCTGCGTCAGCTGCGGCTTCCTGGTCGCGATCGGCGGCTCCCTGGGCCAGGCGTTCGGAGTCTGCGCGAACGAGTTCTCCCCGGCGGACGGCCACGTCGTGTCCCTGGCCTACGGCTGCGGCGGCCACTCGGAAGCAGCGATCATGCCCAAACCGCCCCAGCCCCCGGCCCCGGTGATCGACGAGACGATGATCGACCCGTTCCCGCTGCGGCCTGCGGCGGATTCGGGGTCGGTGTCGGTCGGGGCCGACGAGGAATCGGCGGACTTGGGGCACTCGTAAGGTCTGCGGCGGGTCGATCCCCGTGTGGGCCCGGCCGTGGACGTGGAGAGCCTCGGCAGCCCTGACCAGTTCAGCGGCCCTGCGTTCCACGGCGGCGAGGAAGTCTGCGGGAGCGGTGCGGGCTCAACTCACCCAGGGCTTCCCGCGCCACCGCCGGATCTTCGTGTTCCAGGTTGCTCTCCGCCTGGACGTAGCGGCTGGACAGGCCCGGGCGGCGGGCGATCTCTCGTCCAGCCGACCTGGAGCGACGACGGCGAGGGCAGCACGCAGGGCATCGGGAGTCAGCTCGGGACGGGGGATCAGCTCGTACTTGTACGCCGTCACCGCCGCCACGTCCCAGAAGTGAACGCGGTACCGGGCGTGGTCCTGCTCCCAGGCGGTGTCACGGGGATCGATGCCGCGAATGTCCATGAAGCGAGCTTAGGGAAGCGGACGCACCTGCCCTGGACTGGCGCCCCGCCCCGCATCCGCCCCGCCCCTTGCACCTTGTCCCGCCCCGGGACGCGCGCCCCGCCTCGGACTCGCACCCGCCTCGAAGCCGCGCCGTGTCTGGGACTTACACCAACCACGCATCCGCGCCGCCCCTTGCACCCTGTTCCGCCCCGGACTCGCCTCGAAGCCGTGCCGTGCCTCGGACTGGTGGCCGCCCCGCGTCCGTGCCGAGTCCGGGACCCCTGGACCAGCCCCCGCACCACCACCCTCTGCAGGCTGGGGTCATTTCTAACCGGTCACCGAGATGCACAGTGGTTAGATTTCCCCCCAGCTTCCAGCGACCCCCCGCACCCCCGCACCGGATACCCAACACCCGGCACCCAGCACGTGACGCACCCCGAACGAACCCGCCCCCGACCCCGCTCCTCCTCCCCGTCCCCTCCCCGGCAACCCCACCCCCCTCCGCGCGGTACCTTCATCGCGACGTCGATGAGGAGAGTGAACGTACGTGAGTAAGTTCGTGCGGCCCGCTGCCGAGGGTGCCGATCCGTTCGGGACCGCCCGTCTGCGGCGTGGGGTGCTCGATGCCTGGGCGACCAGCCCGGCCCGGTTCCGGGAGGACGCCAACGCCGAGGAGGATCTCGTCCTCGGCGGGTACCGGGACCGCCTCGTCGTCGAGCTCGCTCAGAACGCCGCCGACGCCGCCGCCCGCGCCGGTGTGGCCGGACGGCTCCGGCTCACCCTCCGCGACGGCGTCCTCTGCGCCGCCAACACCGGCGCCTCCCTCGACGCCGCCGGTGTCGAATCCCTCTCCACTCTCCGCGCCTCCGCGAAACGCGACGCCGGTGACAGCGCGGTCGGCCGTTTCGGTGTGGGGTTCGCCGCCGTCGTCGCCGTGACCGACGAACCCGCCGTCGTCGGGCGGCACGGCGGTGTCCGCTGGTCCCTCGCCGAGGCCCGCGCACTCGCCGACGACACCGCCCGGCACAGCCCCGGCCTCGGCACCGAGATCCGCCGCCGCGACGGCCACATCCCGCTGCTTCGCCTCCCGTTCGCCGCCGAGGGCACCGCCCCCGACTCCTACGACACCGTCGTCATCCTCCCGTTGCGCGACACCGCCGCCGAGGACCTCGCCGAGCGCCTCCTCAACGCCGTCGACGACGCTCTTCTCCTCGCCCTGCCGGGGCTCGCGGAAGTCGTGGTCGAGGTGGGTGACCAGGCACCCCGCACCCTCACCCGTCGCAGCGACGGCGCCGACACCGTCGTGGACGACAGCCGGGACGGGAGCACCCGTTGGCGTACCGCCGCCGCGCACGGGGAGCTGGCCAAGGGGCTGCTCGCCGATCGGCCCGTCGAGGAGCGGTTGCGGCCCTACTGGTCCGTCACCTGGGCCGTGCCCGTCGACGACGACGGGACTCCCGCTCGTCCCCGTACCAGCCCCGTCGTCCACGCGCCCACGCCCAGCGACGAACCCCTGGGCGTACCCGCCCTGTTGATCGCCTCGCTGCCGCTCGACACCACCCGCCGGCATGCCGCACCGGGCCCGCTCACCGACTACGTGGTGGAACGCGCGGCGGACACGTATGTCGAACTCCTCGCCGCCTGGCGGCCGGTGACCACCGGCATCATCGACCTCGTCCCCGGCCCGTTGGGCATGGGGGAGTTGGACGGCACGCTGCGGCAGGCGATCCTGGAGCGCCTGCCGCGTACCGCCTTCCTCCCGCCCGCCATCGAGCCCGACGGCCAGAGCGACGACGAACTGCCCGAGTCGCTACGGCCCCGGGACGCCGAGGTCGTCGAGGGCGCCGGTTCCGACACCGTGCGCGTCCTCGCCGAGGTGCTGCCCACTCTCCTCCCCGCCGGGCTCGAACGGCGCGTGGAACTACGGACGTTGGGCGTCGCCCGCGTCCCGCTCGCCGACGCCGTCGACCGGCTGGCCGGCCTGGAGAAGGACCCCGGCTGGTGGCGGCGGCTCTACGACAGCCTCGCGGGCGTCGACCCGGACCGGCTGTCCGGGCTGCCCGTACCGCTCGCCGACGGGCGGACGACCATCGGCCCCCGGCAAGTGCTGCTGCCCACCCCGGACTCCGTCCAGGTCGACCCCGAAGTCCTCGCCCGGCTCGGGCTCAAGGTCGCCCACCCGGACGCCGCGCACCCCCTCCTGGAGAAGCTCGGCGCGCTGCCCGCGACACCTCGTGCCGTACTCACGACACCCCAGGTGCGGGCCGCCGTGGCCGCCTCCATCGACGACGAGGGCGGGGCCGTATGGGACGAACCTGCCCCCGATGCCGAGGAGTTGGCGGACACGGTGCTCGCCCTCGTGCGGGACGCGGGTCTCGAACCCGGTGACGAACCCTGGCTCGGTGCCCTCGCGCTGCCCGACGAGGACGGCGAACTCGCGCCCGCCGGTGAACTGGTGCTGCCCGGCAGCCCGTTCGCCCAGGTGATGCGGGACGGCGAACTCGCCTTCGTCGACTCAGAGTTGGCCGACCGCTGGGGCGAACAGCCGCTCGCCGCCTGTGGAGTTCTCGCCACCTTCGCCCTCGTCCGGGCCACCGACGTCGTCCTCGACCCGGACGAACTGGAGCCCCGCGACGGCGACTTCGCCGAACCCGACGACCCCGGCCTGCTGGACTCCGTGGACGTGTGGAGCGAGGACGTCCTCGACCGCTTCCCCGACAGCCCCGTACCCCCCGTCGCCACCGAACTCGTCGCCGTACGCGACCTCGACCTCGTCGACGACGACCGCTGGCCCCAGGCCCTCGCCCTCCTCGCCCAGCCCCCGCTGCGCGACGCGATCACGCAACAGGTCCGCATCCTGCTTCCCGACGGCACGCACGAGGCCGTACGGCCTTACACCGCTTGGTGGTTGCGCGGGCACCCGGTACTCGACGGCCGCCGCCCGGCCGGCCTCCTCGCCGCCGGCGGCGACCCGCTGCTGCGCGGGCTGTACGACGAGGCCGACGCGACCGGGTTCGACGACGAGCAGGTGCTGCGGGCCCTCGGCGTACGGACCTCCGTGGCCGCGCTCCTCGACGAGCCCGGCGGCGCCGCCGAACTCCTCGACCGCCTCGCCGACCCCGACCGCGAGGTCGCCGGCACCCAACTGCACGCCCTCTACAGCGCGTTGGCCGACCTCGACCCGGAACAGGTGACCCTCCCGGACGACCTGCGCGCCGTGGTCGACGGCGAGGTGACGGTCGTGGACGCGGCGGACGCTGTGGTCGTCGACTCACCAGACCTGCTGCCCTTCACCGCCGGCGTCCCGCTGCTGCCCGTACGGCCGTCCAGGGCCGCCGAGCTGGCCGAGCTCTTCCAGGTACGGCGACTGAGCGAGTCGGTCACCGGCGAGGTCACCTCCGAGGGCACCGAGCACGACGTACCCGAATCCGTCCGCGTCCTCCTCGGACCGCTCACCCCCGCGACCTACGTCGAACACGAGGACCTCGTCATGGACGGTGTCGAGATCGACTGGCGCCGGACACGCGACGGCGTCCTGCACGCCTCGACCCTGGAGGGCGTCGCCGCCGGACTCGCCTGGTCGGCGGGGCAGTGGCCTCGACGGTTCGAGGTGGCGGCGCTGCTGGAGGACCCGTCGCGGACCGAGGAGCTGGCTCGGGACCGGTGGTTCGACTGAGCGGGCCGACGATCTTCACGACCATTCCGAAAAAGGTTCACGAGTCGTACAACCATTCCCTTTCGTCGTGAATCTGATCAGCTGGGCCAACAGGCTCCACGATCACTTCTCTACCTGGGGAACCCATGCGCATGCGTGCCATCCTCGGCGTCGTCACCGGCGCCCTGGCCCTCTCCGCTCTCGCCGTGCCTGCCGCGCAGGCCGATGACGGCCGGGGAGACACCACGATCTCGACCGTGGTGGTGAACGGCGGCAAGCCGGTCGTCGTGGGCGCGACCGCGAAGAAGACCATCACGGTCAGCTTCACGGTCAAGGACGCCTCGGGCGTCGACTGGGCGCAGGCGATCCTGTACCACGGCGCCAACATCGACTCGTCCGACAGCGGCGCCGTCGCCAACAGCAGCGACGGCCGCGCCACCTGCACCAAGGTCAACGCCACGACGTCGACCTGCAAGTCGACCTTCGACCTGAAGCCGGGCTCCAACCTGATCAACTCCGTGGCCGGCGGCTGGAAGGTCTGGGCGGTCGCCCGGGGCAAGGACTCCGACTACGTCCAGAAGGACAACGCGAAGACCTTCCAGGTCCAGCGCCTGTCGAAGCTGACGGTCAACGCCGCCCCGGAGCCCGTGAAGAAGGGCAAGACCATCACGGTCACCGGCAAGCTGACCCGCGCGAACTGGGACGCCGGTACGTACTCCGGTTACTCCACCCAGCCGGTGAAGCTCCAGTTCCGCAAGAAGAGCGCCAGCACCTACACCACGGTGAAGACCGTCAAGACGAACTCGACGGGCAACCTGAAGACCACCGTCAAGGCGACCGTCGACGGCTACTTCCGCTACAGCTTCGCGGGCACCTCGACCACTCCGGCCGTCAACGCCGCGGGTGACTTCATCGACGTGAAGTAGCCGCGAACCACCCCAACTGACCGGAGAAGTCTCCGCACTTCACCATCAGTTCGCAATACCCGCACAAAGTCTCGATCCGCCGTACAACCTGCCCCACCCGTCGTGAATCAGAACACGTGAGCCAACAGGCTCCGCCATCACTTGGGCCCCGGCGCCGACGACGAGCCGTTCGGAACGACCAGCGCGCCGGGGCCCCCTTTCCCACTTGGGGAACGCATGCGCATAAGCGCCACCGTGGCCGCCGTCTCCGGCGCCCTGGTCCTCTCCGCCTTCGCCGTACCGGCCGCGCAGGCCGCGGGCTCCGACGCCGGCTCGTACCGCTCGGACGTCGCGAAGATCCGTGAGGCCGCCCACGCCGCCTCCGGCAAGGACGCCCTCGCCGGCTCCACCGTCGCCACCCCGGCCGACGACGAGCCGTACGCCCTGAACGTCACCTTCTCCAACATCAAGGTGCACAGCGGCAAGCCGATCGTGGTCGGTGCCGCCGCCCACGTCTCCGTGCCGGTCACCTACACGCTGACGCACGGCACCGACGTCGACATCACCGCGGCGGACTTCCTCAACGGCCCGTTCATCTACAAGGGTACGTTCGCCGATCCGTCCAACGCGGTCTTCGGCGACAAGCCGGGCACCTGCACGGCCACCTCCACGACCGTCGCCTCCTGCAAGGCCACCCTCGACATCTACCCGGCCGAAGGCAACCTGGCGAACGTCGACGCCGGTGGCTGGAAGGCCGGCGGCCTGGCCATCGCGTACAACGGCCAGGACCCGGACAGCAGCTCCTTCGACATCACCAAGGTCGGACTCGCCCAGCAGGGCGGCTTCGCCTCCCCGAACGTGCAGCGCCTGTCGAAGCTGACGGTCAACGCGGCCCCGGAGCCCGTCAAGAAGGGCAAGACCATCACGGTCACCGGCAAGCTGACCCGCGCGAACTGGGAGACCAACAAGTACGCGGGCTACTCGACCCAGCCGGTGAAGCTCCAGTTCCGCAAGAAGAACGCCACCACGTACACCACGGTCAAGACCATCAAGACGAGCTCGACGGGCGCCCTGAAGACCACCGTCAAGGCCACGGTCGACGGCTACTTCCGCTACAGCTTCGCGGGCACCTCGACCACCCCGGCGGTCAACGCCACGGGCGACTACGTCGACGTGAGGTAGTAGTACCCAGAAGCAGCTGCCGCGCCCCGAAAACAGGGGCGCGGCAGCTGCTTTTAGGGGGCGCGGGGAACTGCGCGACCAGCCACGACGCACCCGCAGGCGAACTACGAGCTCTTAGGCCGGCACCCGCCGATCAACCAGCCTCCAAACCAGCTCCAACGCAACCCCCGCAACCCCCGCCACCCCCACAGCGATCCAAGGCATAGTCACCCCCACCAACTTCAGCGCAAAGAAATGCTGAAGCCACGGCACAACCAGCACAACCACGAACGCCGCCCCCATAGACGCCACCAGCACCACCCGCCACCAGGTATACGGCCGCGCAATGATCGCCAGCACCCACATAGAGATCAGGAACAGCGTCAAGGTCGCCGCACTCGTCTCCGCCGCCAACGACCCCGTCCCCGTGTAGTGGTGACGGGCGATCAGGTACGTAACGAAGGTCGCGGCCCCGGCAATCACCCCACCCGGGATCGAGTACCGCATCACCCGCCGCACGAAGTGGGGTTTCGCCCGCTCCTTGTTGGGCGCCAGCGCCAGGAAGAACGCCGGGATACCGATCGTCAGCGTCGACAGCAGCGTCAAGTGCCGTGGCAGGAACGGATATTCGACCCGCCAGCACGCCACCAGCACAGCCAGCAGCACCGAGTACACCGTCTTCACCAGAAACAGCGTCGCCACCCGCGTGATGTTCCCGATGACCCGACGCCCCTCCGCGACCACCGAAGGCAGCGTCGCGAAGCTGTTGTTGAGCAGCACGATCTGCGCGACCGCCCGCGTGGCCTCGGAACCCGAGCCCATGGAGACACCGATGTCGGCGTCCTTCAGGGCGAGTACGTCGTTCACGCCGTCCCCGGTCATCGCGACCGTGTGCCCGCGCGACTGCAACGCTCCCACCATGTCCCGCTTCTGCTGCGGGGTGACCCGCCCGAACACCGTGCCCTCGTCGAGGGACTTCGCCATCTCCTCCCGCTCGGCGGGGAGTTGGCGCGCGTCGACGACCTGCCCGGTGAGCCCGAGCTTCCCCGCCACCGCGCCGACGGACACCGCGTTGTCGCCGGAGATGACCTTCGCGTGCACGTCCTGCTCGGCGAAGTAGGCCAGCGTCTCGGCCGCGTCGGGCCGCAACCGCTGCTCCAGCACCACCAGCGCCGTCGCCTCGGCCTCCCGCGCGACCTCGGGGTCGTCCAGCTCACCCGCGACCCGGGCCAGCAGCAGCACCCGTAGCCCCTGCTCGTTGAGCCGCCCGGTCTCCGCGAGCGCGGGATCGTCCGCACCCAGCAGCACATCGGGCGCCCCGAGCAACCACGTGCTCGACTCCCCGTTGCCCTCACTGAACGACGCCCCGCTGTACTTGCGCGCCGAGGAGAAGGGCAGCGACTCGACGCACCGCCACTCCTTGCTGTCCGGGTAGGCGGTGATGATCGCCTGAAGCGACGCGTTCGGCCGCGGGTCCGACTCCCCGAGCGCGCCGAGGACTTTGCGTACGTACGTCTCGTCGGCCCCGCCGAGCGGACGCAACTCGGTGACGTCCATGCCGCCCTCGGTGAGCGTGCCCGTCTTGTCGAGGCAGACCGTGTCGACGCGGGCGAGGCCCTCGATCGCCGGAAGTTCCTGGACGAGGCACTGTTTCCGGCCAAGCCGGATGACACCGATCGCGAAGGCCACCGAGGTGAGGAGCACGAGCCCCTCGGGAACCATCGGGACGATGCCGCCGACCGTCCGGGCGATGGAGTCCTTGAACCCGTGCTGTTTGACGACCAGTTGGCTGATGACCAGGCCGATAGCGGTCGGGATCATCATCCACGTCACGTACTTGAGGATCGTGGAGATACCGGTCCGCAGCTCGGAGTGGACGAGCGTGAACCGGGAGGCCTCCTCGGCGAGTTGGGCCGCGTACGCCTCCCGCCCCACCTTCGTCGCCTCGAACGCCCCGCCGCCGGCGACGACGAAACTCCCGGACATCACCGCGTCCCCCGGCCGCTTGACGACCGGATCGGCCTCACCGGTGAGCAGCGACTCGTCGATCTCCAGGCCGTCGGCCTCGACGCACTCCCCGTCGACCACGACCTTGTCACCGGGCCCGATCTCGATGAGGTCACCGAGGACGATCTCGGAGGTGCTCACCGCCACCGCGGCCCCGTCCCGCCGTACGGTCGGCTTCGACTCGCCGATCACCGCGAGGGAGTCGAGGGTTTTCTTTGCCCGCCACTCCTGGATGATCCCGATCCCGGTGTTGGCGATGATCACGTACCCGAACAGGCTGTCCTGGACCGGCGCGACGAACAGCATGACCAGCCAGAGCGCGCCGATGATCGCGTTGAACCGGGTGAACACGTTGGCGCGGACGATCTCGCCGAGGGAACGGCTGCTGCGCACCGGGACGTCGTTGACCTCCCCGCGCGCCACCCGTTCGGCGACCCCGGCGGCGGTGAGCCCACGTGCCCGCGTCGGAATGGGCACGGGGTGCACAGGGTCGAGTTCGGCGCCCGCGTCGGTGTCCGTCATGCATTCGACGGTACGTGCGGATTTACGGCTTCACCCGCCGAGTGCCCGGAAGATCCGACCAGGGGAGGACGGCGGACGGGGCGGAGTGATGCCGTGGTTGTACGACGGTGTCGTTACTCAGCGGCAGTCGGCGCCGAGGCGCCCGCCGTACCCGCCGTGCCTTCCGACTCCGCCGCGCGCCTGAGCGCCGCGTCGCGCCCCCGGACGTACCAGATGCCGATCAGCCCGAGTCCGCTCCCGGCCAGGCAGGTCCACAGCCACCACAGATGACCGTGGTCGTCGAACCAGCCGTAGAAGGGGAGCTGTACCAGGAAGAGGACGAACCAGAGGATCGTGAGGCCGATGATGGTCGGGACGATCGGGCCCTCAAGGGGCTCCGGTGCCTCGTGTGTCGGTGTCCACTTCGCCATGCCCACAGCTTACGAGGCGACACAAGGCGCCCGGAGCCGCGCCTGATCCATGCCTGAGCCGCGTCTGAGCCGTGCCTGAGCCGCGTCGGTCTACGCGCGGAGATAGCGCCTGACGTCTTCATATGTTCATACTGAAACGGTTTCCGTCTGTCCACTTCTGCTCGTAGGAACATCCAATGCCGACCGCCCTGGACCGCTACTTCAAGATCTCCGAACGGGGAAGCACCCTCCCCCGCGAGATCCGGGGCGGCTTCGCCACCTTCTTCGCGATGGCGTACATCATCGTGCTCAACCCGATCATCCTCGGCAGCGCGAAGGACATGTACGGGCACCACCTCGACAACGGCCAGCTGGTCACCGCCACGGCCGTGACGGCCGCGTTCACCACCCTCCTCATGGGTGTCATCGGCAACGTACCGATCGCGCTCGCCGCCGGACTCGGCGTGAACTCCGTCGTCGCCCTCCAGCTCGCGCCGCGCATGACGTGGCCGGACGCGATGGGCATGGTCGTGCTGGCCGGCCTGATCGTGATGCTGCTGGTCGCCACCGGGCTGCGCGAGCGCGTCATGAACGCGGTGCCGTACGGACTGCGCAAGGCCATCTCGATCGGTATCGGCCTGTTCATCATGCTGATCGGACTCGTGGACTCCGGGTTCATCTCCCGCATCCCGGACGCCGCCCAGACCACCGTCCCGCTCCAGCTCGGCGGCGACGGACACCTCAACGGCTGGCCGGTCCTGATCTTCATCCTGGGCGTCCTGCTCACGCTCGCGCTGATCGTCCGCAAGGTCTCCGGCGCGATCCTGATCTCGATCGTCACGATGACCGTCCTCGCGGTGATCGTGAACGCGGTCGCGACGATCCCCTCCTGGGGCCTGACCACCCCGAAGTGGCCCGGAAACCCGGTCGCCACCCCCGACTTCGGCCTGATCGGCAAGTTCAGCCTGTTCGGCGGCTTCTCCAAGGTCGGCGTGCTGACCGGCGTCCTCTTCGTCTTCACGGTCCTGCTGTCGTGCTTCTTCGACGCGATGGGCACGATCATGGGCATCAGCGACGAGGCCAAGCTGACCGACGCCCAGGGCAACATGCCCGGCATCAACAAGGTCCTCTTCGTCGACGGCATCGCGGTCGCCGCGGGCGGTGTCAGCTCCTCCTCCGCGACCACCTGCTTCGTGGAGTCCACGGCGGGTGTCGGCGAGGGCGCCCGCACCGGCTTCGCGAACGTCGTCACGGGCGCCCTGTTCGCCGTGGCGCTGTTCCTCACGCCGATCGCCACGATGGTCCCGTCCCAGGCCGCCACCCCCGCACTGCTCGCGGTCGGCTTCCTGATCCTGGCGGGCTCCGTCAAGGAGATCGACTGGGCCGACCACACGATCGCGATCCCGGCCTTCATCACGATGGTGATGATGCCGTTCACCTACTCGATCACCAACGGCATCGGCATGGGCTTCATCACCTTCGTGGTGCTGCGCCTGGCGGCCGGCCGGGCCAAGGAGATCCCGGCCGCGCTCTACGTCGTCTCGGCGGTCTTCGCCTTCTACTACCTGATGCCGGCGCTGGGCCTGACCTGATCCGCGCTTCTACCGGGCCCTCACGTGACCCCGTAGAACTTCTCCGTCTCCTCGACCGCGGTCTGGAACCGCTCGTCGAAGTCGTCCCGAATGAGCGTCTGGACCACATAGTCCTGGACGCTCATTCCCCTTTTCGCCGCATGGTGTCGGAGCCGTTCGAGCAGCTCCCCGTCTATCCGCAGGCTGAGCACGCTGGTCCCCATGAAGACGAGGGTCCGGGGCGCTTCCCGGCGGCGGGTGACGTTCCGCGCCGGGATCACTCATATGGGTGACGTAAGGGTTCAGTGGCCAGGGTCACGGGCATCCCGGCGTGTCTCCATTGGTCTTTAGCGAGAGTAATGAGTTATGCTAAGGAACATGCCGGACCTAACCCATGGCGACGACGCTGCCGCTGTGAACTCCCTGCGATCAGCCGTGATGCGGTTGTCCCGTCGACTCAAGCACCAGCGGGTCGACGAGTCACTGAGCCCCACCGAGATGTCGGTGCTCGGCACCCTGTCCACCTGCGGCAGCGCGACCCCTGGCGAGCTCGCTCGCAAGGAGCATGTGCAGCCGCCCTCGATGACCCGCATCGTGGCGCTGCTCGAAGCCAAGGGCCTGGTCCAGCTGGAGCCGCACCCCGAGGACCGGCGCCAGAAGGTCGTCACCAAGACCCCCCAGGCCGAGGCGATGCTCGAAGAGAGCCGCCGCAAGCGCAACGCGTTCCTGGCCGGCCTGGTCGACGGCCTCGACGAGGACGAGTGGGCGAAGATCGTCGCCGCCGCCCCCGTGCTGGAGAAACTCGCACACCTGTAAGTCTGTCTATGTAGGAGCGACCTTTTGAGTTCGGGACCCGGAGCAGACTCCGCCCCCGCGCCAGCCACCCCCGACTCCCCGCCCACCCCACCCGGCAAGTCCTCGATGTTCAGCTCGCTGAAGATCCGGAACTACCGACTGTTCTTCATCGGCCAGGTCGTCTCCAACACCGGCACCTGGATGCAGCGAATAGCCCAGGACTGGCTGGTCCTCAGCCTCACCGGCTCCTCCGCCGCCGTGGGCATCACGACCGCCCTCCAGTTCCTGCCGATGCTGCTCTTCGGGCTCTACGGCGGTGTCCTCGTCGACCGGCTGCCCAAGCGCCCCACGCTGCTCGTCACGCAGTCCGCGATGGCCCTCACCGGCCTCGCCCTCGCCTTCCTGACCCTCTCCGGCCACGTCCAGGTCTGGCACGTCTACGTCGCCGCCTTCGCCGTGGGCCTCGCCACGGTGGTCGACAACCCGGCCCGCCAGTCCTTCGTCTCCGAGATGGTCGGCCCCGACCAACTGCAGAACGCGGTCAGCCTCAACTCGGCGAACTTCCAGTCCGCCCGCCTGGTCGGCCCCGCCGTCGCGGGCGTCATGATCACCGGCGTCGGCACCGGCTGGGCGTTCCTCTTCAACGGCCTGTCGTTCGTGGCGCCGTTGGCGAGCCTGTTCCTGATGCGCAACCGCGACCTGCACTCCGTCCAGCGCGCCCCGCGCGGCAAGGGCCAGCTCCGCGAGGGCCTGCACTATGTCGCCGGCCGCCCCGACCTGATCTGGCCGATCGTCCTCGTCGGCTTCATCGGCACGTTCGGCTTCAACTTCCCGGTGTGGCTGTCGGCCTACGCGGACGACATCTTCCACGCGGGCGCCGGCGCGTACAGCCTCTTCAACACGCTCATGGCGGTCGGCTCCCTGATCGGCGCCCTGCTCGCCGCCCGCCGGGGCACCACTCGCCTCCGCGTACTGATCGCGGCGGCGACGGCCTTCGGCCTGCTGGAAGTGGTGGCGGCCGTGGCCCCCTCCTACTGGCTGTTCGCCCTGCTCATGATCCCGATCGGCATCGCCGGCCTGACGGTCAACGTCACGGCCAACACCGCCGTCCAGATGGGCACCGACCCGGCCATGCGCGGCCGCGTCATGGCCCTGTTCATGATGGTCTTCATGGGCGGTACGCCGGTGGGCGCACCGATCGTCGGCTGGATCACGGACGCCTACGGCCCCCGGGTGAGTTTTGCCCTCGGCGGCGTCATAGCGGCCGCCGCGGCGGCCACGATCGGCGTGATCCTGGCCCGCATCGGTGACCTGCGCCTGTCGTTCGACTGGAACCACGGGCATCCGAGCGTGGCCTTCGTCCCGCGCGAGCGGGAGCAACTGGCCACGGCTGCCTGAGAGTTGTGTGGTGCGACTGGCCCGGGGGCTACACCCTCCGGGCCAGCACCTGTCCCGGCCACTGGTCCTCCCCGACGACGAACGCCTCGGTGGCCGTGAACCCGTTGCTCTCGTAGTAGGCGACGAGCTTGCGGTCGTCCCCCGCGTAGCAGTCCACCCGCAGCAGGGAGACCCCGGCCCGCCGCGTCGCCTCCGCCGCGTGCGCGAGCAGCGCGCTGCCGACGCCGTGGCCCTTGAACCGCCGGTCGGAGGCGAGGAGATGGACGTACCGCTCGGGCTCGTCCACGGCGTCGATGTACGGCCCCGGTGCGTCGGTGAGGGTGAGCGTGCCGACGGGCTCCCCGCCGATCTCGGCGATGTAGGGGACGCCCGCGTCGACGTACCGCCGGACCATCGCCACGGCCTTCGGATTCCCCGACCACGACCGGGTGCCCCACTGCCCGGTACGCCTCTGCGCGACGAGCCACTCGACGGCCCCGTCGAACAGGCCGAGTATCGCGGGAACGTCGTCGGGCCCGCCTTGCCTGATGCTGATGCTGGTGTCGATCTCCATGGCAGCAGGCTAGAGGTCCGAATCGGCTGTGCGCTGGACTAACCATCTGAGTCCGGCAGACCGGTTAGTTCAGGGCACACACGTTGAGCAGTAGTGGAAGGCTGCCCCCATGAGACTCTTCGCGGCGCTGCTGCCGCCCGAGGACGTGCTGGCCCAACTCGGCGCGGCCGTCGACGAGTTGCACGGTCTCCCGGGTGCGGACGGCCTCCGCTGGACGGGCCGCCCGGGATGGCACTTCACGCTCGCCTTCTACGGCGAGGTCGACGAGGACGTCGTACCCGAACTGTCCGCCCGGCTGGAGCGGGCGGCGCGGGCGACCGAACCGTTCGGGCTGGCCGTGCGCGGGGGTGGGGAGTTCGGGCAGGGGCGGGCGTTGTGGGCGGGGGTGGAGGGGGACGCGGCGGCCCTGCGTCTGCTGGCGGACCGTTGCGAGGCGGCGGCGCGGGAAGCGGGGGTGCCGATGGGGGAGCACCGGCGTTATCGCGCCCACCTGACCGTGGCGCGGAGCCGGGAGGCGGTGGATGTGCGGCCGTACGTCGAGCGTCTCGACGACTTCACGGGCCGGGCGTGGACGGTGGACGAACTGGTCCTCGTCCGCAGCGACCTGCCGAGGTCCGGGGTGCCGGGAGAGCAGCCGCGGTACGAGGCGGTCGCCCGCCGGCGGCTCGGGGTGGCCGGTTAGGCTCGGGTACGTGGACCCGAAAACCCGAAACCGGATCATGGCCGGTGTGCTTGTGCTGTTGTTCGTTGTCGTGGGGCTCGCCGCTGCGCTCGGTAAGTGAGGGCGGGGCCGCGTGGCGTCGTTCGGCTCCGCCGAGCGGGAGCTGGTCGCGCCCACGCGGCGGAGCCGCACATGTCACAGCCCCGCGCCCCTGATGGGGCGCTGCCCTCACGGTGCTACCAGGCGAAGGCTTCCGGCGACGGCCCCGGACCCGGGAAGATCTCGTCCAGCGAGGTGAGGAGTTCCTCGCTCAGTTCCAGCTCTACGGCGCGCAGCGCGCTGTCGAGCTGTTCGGCGGTACGCGGACCCACGATCGGGCCAGTGACGCCGGGGCGGGTCAGCAACCAGGCCAGGGCGGCCTCGCCGGGCTCGATCCCGTGCTTGTCGAGGAGGTCCTCGTAGGCCTGGATCTGGGCGCGTGAGGTCGGGTTGGCGAGGGTGTCGGCGGCCCGGCCGCTCGCCCGGCGTCCACCCGAGATCTCCTTCTTGATGACCCCGCCGAGGAGCCCGCCCTGGAGCGGGGACCAGGGGATGACCCCGAGGCCGTACTCCTGCGCGGCCGGGATGACCTCCATCTCGGCGCGACGCTCGGCGAGGTTGTAGAGGCACTGCTCGCTGACGAGCCCGATGGTGCCGCCGCGGCGCGCGGCGATCTCGTTCGCCTGGGCGATCTTGTAACCGGGGAAGTTCGAGGAACCGACGTAGAGGATCTTGCCCTGCTGGATCAGGGTGTCGATCGCCTGCCAGATCTCCTCGAAGGGGGTGGCACGGTCGACGTGGTGGAACTGGTAGACGTCGATGTAGTCCGTCTGCAGCCGCTTGAGGCTGGCGTCCACGGCCCGCCGGATGTTGACCGCGGAGAGCTTGTCGTGGTTGGGCCAGGAGTCGCCCTCGGCGGCCATGTTGCCGTAGACCTTGGTGGCGAGGACCGTCTTGTCGCGGTGATCGGGGCTCTTGGCGAACCAGTTTCCGATGATCTCCTCGGTACGGCCCTTGTTCTCGCCCCACCCATACACGTTGGCGGTGTCGAAGTAGTTGATGCCCGCGTCCAGCGCCGCGTCCATGATCGCGTGGCTGTCCGCCTCGTTCGTCTGCGGTCCGAAGTTCATCGTGCCGAGGACCAGTCGGCTGACCTTGAGGCCTGTGCGTCCGAGCTGCGTGTACTTCATGAGTAACCAGCCAACGACTTCGAGTGCGCTCTATGCAAGAGGGATCAAAGGAGGATCAGTCGCGGGGGAAGTCGGTGGTCTTGAGGACGAGGTCGACCACCGTGCCGGTCAGGTCGACGTCGGTACCGAAGTCCACCCGTACCGGGTCGGCGTAGTCGCCGTCCTTCGGGTCGGTGTAGACGTGGCAGCGCCCTTGGCAGGGGTCGGCGATGACATGGACGGGGACCTCGGCTTCCGCGTACGCGGTCCTCTTCGGGCCGTAGTCGTTGGCGGCAGTGCCCTTGGAGATCACCTCGGCGACGAACTCCACGTCCTGGTAGCGCCAGTGGCCCGTGTCGTCGGGCTTCGCCCCGTCCTTGAGCATGGCGATGTCCGGGCAGAAGCCGTTCTCATAGCCGGGGAAATCGACACGGACGTCGCTGAAGACCTGGACATCCTGTCCGAACCTGTCTTCCAAGGCCCGCAGGATCCGGCGAATGATCTGCCAATGCGTGTTCCGCCGCGGTGTCATGAAGACGTCGCCCCCGACGATCTCGACCCTGAATCCTTCGGGGACGGGCATCCGCTCAAGCCGCTCGAACCACTCGTCCAAGCGCTTGGTGTTGGCGTCGGCCATCGCGATCCTGTCTTCAAGGACGGTCAGTGGCGCTCCTCCCGGTTGCCCCACGGACGGGTGCAGCCGCGTAGAACGATACGCACGGTGACCGGGACACGCAGTGATCACGCCACCGACCGTCGATATTCGGTTGCTACCTCGGGTTCTGCCCGCGACCCTGTTCCCCGTGACCCAGCCGACGGACACGGACGCGTACTTCATCTGCGCCACCCCCCGGACCGGCAGCTCCCTCCTCCTCGGCCTGCTCGACTCCACCGGGGTCGCCGGACACCCGCAGGCCTACTTCCGGTCGCCGGACGAGGTGGCGTGGTCGGAGCGGTGGGGGATCGCGCGTACGTCCCAAGGGGCCCTGGACTACGGCGAGTTCGTGCGGGCGGCGCTGGTGGCAGGCCGGACCGGCAACGGGGTCTTCGGGGCCAAGCTCATGTGGGGCACGCACGCCGAACTGACCGACCGGCTGGCGGGCCTGCACCCTGAACTCGCCGGGGATGAACTGCGGTTACTGGAGCGGGAGTTCGGGCAGCGGGTCCGGTTCGTGCATGTGCGGCGCGACGACACCCTCGCCCAAGCCGTGTCCTGGCTCCGCGCCGAGCAGACCGGGGTCTGGTTCGTCGGCGGGAAGGGGGAGATCAGCGGAGGGGGAGACCAAGTCGCGGGTGAGCGGCCCCGCTTCGACCGCGACGCCATCACCCACATCACGCGGACCATCGAGGAGCACAACGCCGGTTGGGAAAGCTGGTTCCAGTCCTACGGCATTCAGCCGCACCGCATCCGCTACGAAGACCTCTCCGCCGATCCGCCCGCCGTCACCCACGGTGTCCTCGACTTCCTCGGGCTCTCCCTGCCGGCCGGACAACAGCTCACCCCCAGTCACCACCGCCAGGCCGACCGCCTCAACGAGGAGTGGATCGCCCGGTATCGGCTACTGCCCCTCGTTCAGGGGGTGTTCGGGGACGATCTCCTCGGGGTCTATCCGCACGGGTCCGCCGTTCTGGGCGGGCTGCGGCCGGACAGTGACATCGATGTGCTCGTCGTCGTACGGCGGCGGATGACCCGGGATCAACGCCGGTTGCTGGTGCGGGAGTTGATGAAGATCTCCGGTGGGGACGCCCGGCCCGTCGAGCTGATCGTCGTAGTGGAAGGGGATGTGCGGCCTTGGCGGTATCCGCCCAACTGCGAGTTCCTGTACGGGGAATGGCTGCGGGGCGGGTTCGAGTGCGGGGTCGTGCCGGAGGGCGGGGTCAGTGCTGACCTGGCCCCGTTGCTCAGCATGGTGTTGCTCGGGGACGCCCCGCTGTACGGGCCGTCGGCCGCCGAACTCCTCGACCCCGTACCGCATGCCGACCTTCTGCGCGGGATCGTCGCCGGAGTGCCGCAGCTGATGGACGACCTGGACACCGACACCCGTAACGTCCTGCTGACCCTCGCCCGTGTCTGGATCACCCTCGCCACGGGGGCCGTTCACTCCAAGGACGGCGCTGCCGACTGGGCGCTTGAACGGCTCCCGGTGGCGCATCGGCCCGTGCTGGAGCTGGCCCGGGACGGTTACCTCGGGCGGCGGGAGGACCGGTGGGAGGACCTTCTGCCGGAGGTGCGGAACTGTGCCGCGTCCCTCGTCTCGAAGATCGAGGACACCTGGGACTCCGGGAACATCGAGGGCATCGAGGCCGACGAGTCGGAGTCGTCACCGCCGTCACCCTCGTCGCCGTACTCCCCGCCCACCCCCCACGCCTGATGCATCGCCCCCGCGAACGCCCCCGCGATCTTGTGCTCGCCGGACGCGCTCGGATGGGTGCCGTCGTACGCGTCGTGGGTGACGTCGTACGACTCCGGGAGGGAGGCCAGGAGGAGCGGGGAGCGCGGGTCGTCGAGGTCGGCGACCGCCTTCGCCTGGAGTTCGTTGAAGAGGGCGACCTCGGTGGCGAAGGGGACGTCCGTCTGGGCGCGGACGTTCGGGATCACCGGCAGGAACACCATGCGGATGGTCGGCTTCGCGGCGCGTGCCTCCGCCACGAAGGACCGCATGTTGTCGGCCGTCTGCGCCGCGTTCGTGTAGAAGCCCAGGTCGATCAGGCCGAGGGAGACCAGGAGCACGTCCGCCCGGTGCGCGCGTACCGCCTCGCCGATCAGCGGAGCCATGTGCAGCCAGCCCTCGCCCCAGCCGGCCAGGTGGAAGTGCGGGAAGTCGGGGTCGGCGTACTCGTACGACGTGGGCGTGTCCGTCGCCTTGTCGTACAGCGTCTCGCGCGGGCCGACCACGGCGAACGGGCCGCCGTAGGTCGCGCGCAGGTGCTGCCACATCCGGTAGCGCCATGTGTGTTCGCCCGCGCTCCCGATCGTCATGGAGTCGCCTACGGGCATGAACCTGAGCATCCGCTCATGATGGACGATCAACCACCCATCGACGGAACGGGTGGAGTGTGAGGCCCACCACGCCCACCACGCCCACTGCCCCACTGCCACGCCGACCGCCCCACCGTGCGGGATGGCAGGCTTGGGGCATGCGTCGCTTCCTCGCGTTCCTCGGCGCCGGCCTCCTCGTCGGCGCGCTCGCCCTGCCCGCAACCGCAGCAGCACCGGCCGTCGCCGACGACGGAGGCAAGGGCGACCAGGGGTTCACGATCAAGGACTCCCGGATCACCGAGTCCAGCGGGCTCGCCGCCTCGCACCTCCACCCCGGCGTCTACTGGACGCACAACGACAGCGACGACGGCCCGTACATCTACGCCGTCGACAGCAGCACCGGCAAGACGGTCGCCACGGTCACCTTCAGCGGGGTCGGCAAACCGCGTGACGTCGAGGCGATCTCCATCGGCCCGGACAACGAGATCTACGTCGGTGACATCGGCGACAACCTCGACGGGACCTGGCCGTACGTCTGGATCTACAAGCTGCCCGAGCCGAAGGTGCTCAAGGACCAGACGATCCGGGCGACGCAGTACGTCGTGAAGTACTCGGACGGCGCGCGCAACGCCGAGTCGCTGATCGTGCACCCCAAGACCGGGCGCGTGTACATCATCGACAAGAAGGAGGACGGCGGTCACCTCTTCGAGGGCCCGGCCACGCTCTCCTCCTCCGGCACCAACTACTTCAAGCCCGTCGCCGCCGTGGACCTCTGGGCCACCGACGCCGCCTTCTCACCCAACGGCCAACAGCTCGCCGTACGCGGCTACTTGGGCGGTATCTACTACGACTGGAACGGCGGCAGGATCAAGCGCGAGGGGCGCCTCGACGTGCCGTTGCAGGGGCAGGGGGAGTCCGTCAGCTACTCGACGGACGGCACCAAGCTCCTGTACGGGAGTGAGGGCGCGGACAGTCCGGTGCAGGCGGAGGACGCGCCCGAGGGGGCCACGTCGTCCTCGTCCAAGTCGCCTTCCGGGAGCGGGAGTTCGGCGAGCGGCGACGATGGCGGGAGCGGCTCGGGGAGCAATGTGAAGATCGGCGCCCTGGCCGTCGTGGTCGTCGGCGGGGCGTTGTTCGGTCTACGTCGCCTCACGCGTCGTAGCTGACGCTGTAACCGAAGTCTCAGCTGAACTCGCCTGCCTCGCGCCGCTGTTGGACCACGACCTCCAGCCCGTCCAGGATGCGCCCGAGCCCGAACTCGAAGTGGTCGAAGCCGGCGGTGAAGGTGTCGGGGGAGAGGGACGCGAGGGTCGGGTACGCGCCGGTCGCCATGGCCTTCTCCAGCGCCGGGACCTGGGCGCCGTAGAACTCCGCGTCGGTCAGGCCGGTGCTGCGGGCCGCCTCCTCCTGGTGGACCTGGGTGCGGGCGGCGCCGACGACGTAGCCGTCGATCATGACGACCGTCGAGACGAGTTCCGGGTCGGTCAGGCCCATCGGGCGGATACGGCCGAGCAGGTGTTCCAGGGTGGCGAGGGCGCGGGGCCCGAGGAGCGGGCGGGACTGGTTGACGCGCAGCAGCCAGGGGTGACGGCGGTGGACGGCCAGGGCCTCGCGGGCGGCGGTCTCCAGCGCCGCGCGCCAACTGCCGCTGCTTGCGCCGTCGTTGGGACCGTCCGGGAAGCGGACCCGGTCCAGCATGAGGTCGAGGAGTTCGGCCTTGCCGGGGACGTACCGGTACAGGGACATCGCGCCGGTGCCGAGGTCGGTGGCGACGCGGCGCATGGAGACCGCGTCGAGCCCCTCCTCGTCCGCGATACGGATGGCCGCGTCCACGATCCGGTCGACGGACAGCCCCGGCTTCGGTCCGCGGCTGGGGCGGGGCCCGGTGTCCCACAGCAGTTCGAGGGTGCGGCCGATGTCACCACTGCCGCTGGACTCCGTCGAGTTGGGGGGCCTGCTCGTCATGTGGGGGAGTCTAGGTCGCCGGGCGAAAACCGAGTACACCGTACGCGCAATCGGATACGGTGCACGCAGTTCGGTACGGAAGGGAGGGAAGCGGGCCCATGGCTGGTGACACATACGTAGTGGAAGCCGAAGGGCTGCAGAAGCGCTACGGCGACAAACACGCCCTCGACGGCTTCGACCTGGCCGTCCGCGAGGGCACCGTGCACGGTCTGCTCGGCCCGAACGGCGCCGGCAAGACCACCGCCGTACGCATCCTCTCCACGCTCGTCCGGCTCGACGGCGGCCGGGCGACCGTCGCCGGTCTCGACGTGGCCCGGCAGCCGCGCCAGGTGCGTACGCGGATCGGACTCACCGGCCAGTACGCGGCGATCGACGAGATCCTCACCGGCCGGCAGAACCTGGAGATGTTCGGCCGCCTCTTCCATCTCGGCCGCAGGCGCGCCAAGTTGAGGGCGAGCCAACTCCTGCGCCAGTTCGACCTGGAGGCCGCGGCCGACAAGGGCGCGGGCGGCTACAGCGGTGGCATGCGCCGCCGCCTGGACCTCGCGGCCTCGATGATCCTGGCCCCGGCCGTCCTCTTCCTGGACGAACCGACCACCGGCCTGGACCCGCGCAGCCGCGGCGAAGTCTGGGAAGCGGTGAGGCAGTTGGTGGCGGAAGGCACCACCGTCCTCCTGACCACCCAATACCTGGAGGAGGCCGACCGCCTGGCCTCCCGCATCACCGTCATCGACCAGGGCCGGGCCATCGCCGACGACACCCTCGACGGCCTCAAGAACCGCGTCGGCGGCGACCGTATCGAGGTCGTGGTGCGCGAACCGGCCCACATCCCCTACGCGTTGCAGGCGGTCGCGAGGGTCGCCCACGGCGGCCAGCCGGAAGCCGACATGACCGAGCTGCGGATCCACGCACCGGTGGCCGACCGGGTGGGCTCCCTGACCGAAGTGGCCCGGTTCCTGCACCAGTTCGGCATCCCGGTCGAGGACATCGGCCTGCGCCGCCCGAGCCTGGACGACGTGTTCCTACGGCTGACGGGCCGCCGTACGGAAGAAGAACCGCAGCCGGAGAGGGAGTCGGGGCAGGAGTCGGCCCCCCAGACCGAGGGGGCGGCGGCGTGAGCGGCGGCGCGTCGACGGCGTCAGAGGGAACCGGACGCACATACCGCAGACGCCCCCAACACGGCCGCCTCTTCTGGACGATCGCCGACTGCTGGAACGTCGTCCGGCGCGGCCTGACCCACTACCGCCGCCAACCGGTCAGCATCCTCTGGCAGTTGGGCTTCCCGATCCTGTCCGTGCTGCTGTACGGATACGTCTTCGGCAAGGCGATGCGGGTGCCGGGCGGCGGCGACTACAAGACGTTCCTGATGCCGGGGATGTTCGTGATGACGGTAGCCATGGGGTTTGTCTCCACGGCCACGATCTTCGTGAACGACGCGAAGAAGGGCGTCATCGACCGGTTCCGTTCCATGCCGATGGCGCCGTCGGCGGTGGTGGCGGGGCGCGGCGCGACCGATCTCATCGTCGCCTGCGCCGAGTTGGGCATCATGATGGCCACGGCGTACGGCATGGGCTGGCGCCCGGAGTTCGGCGCGGGCCCCGACCTGGGCGCAGGCCTCGGCGTCGATATCGGCCTCGGCCTGGACTTCGTGAAGGCGGTGGCGCTGCTCCTGGCACTGCGCTTCGCGCTGATCTGGGTAGGCGTCTGGCTCGGACTCCTGCTCCCGGGCCCCGAACAGGTGGGCGGCCTCTTCGCGATCGTCTTCCCTCTGACGATGATCTCCAGCATCTACGTCTCCCCGACCCAGATGCCCCACTGGCTCGGCCAGGCCGCCCTCTGGAACCCCCTCTCGTCCACGGCCGGCGCCACGCGGGCGTTGTTCGGCGCCCCGACGGGCCAGGGCACGTCCTGGCCGGAGCAACATGCGCTGCTGCTCGCGGGGGTGTGGCCGACGGCGCTGACGTTGGTGTTCCTTCCGCTGGCGGTGCGAAGGTTCCGCAGGCTCAGCCGATAGCCGTAGACGATTGTCGACGTCCGTTGCCTTGACGTGTTCACGTGACGTGGCTTCCATGGGAGGCACGGGGTGGTGGGAGCGCTCCCACTCGTTCCGGACCCACGCCTCCCGAGAGGAAGCAGAGGTGTCTCTCATGTCTCCAAAGTTCCTGTTCCGCAGCTTGATAAGAACGCTGTGTGTGGTCGCCGCGGTGCTGTTGCTGCCGCTGGCCGGCGTCCACATGGCACAGGCGGCCGATACGGCGGGTGTGAAGGGCGCGGCGGCAGACGCACCCGGCGCCGGCTACTGGCACGCCAGCGGCCGCCAGATCCTCGACGCGGCCGGGCAGCCGGTCCGTATCGCCGGGATCAACTGGTTCGGCTTCGAGACCGCCAACTACGTTGTGCACGGCCTCTGGTCACGCGACTACAAGAGCATGATCGACCAGATGAAGTCGCTGGGCTACAACACCATCCGCCTCCCCTACAGCGACGACATCTTCAAGTCCGGCACGGTCCCCAACAGCATCGACTTCTCCAGCGGCAAGAACGCGGACCTCCAGGGACTGAACTCGCTCCAGATCATGGACAAGCTCGTCGCCTACGCCGGCCAGGACGGCCTGAAGGTCATCCTCGACCGGCACCGCCCGGACGCGTCGGCGCAGTCGGCGCTCTGGTACACGTCATCGGTACCGGAGTCGACGTGGATCGCGAACCTCCGCTCTCTGGCGGCCCGTTACGCCGGCCAGTCCACGGTCATCGGCATCGACCTCCACAACGAGCCGCACGATCCGGCATGTTGGGGCTGCGGCGACGTCGCGACGGACTGGCGACTGGCGGCGGAGCGCGCGGGCAACGCGGTGCTGTCGGTCAACCCGGACCTGCTGATCTTCGTGGAGGGCGTGCAGACGTATGCCGGCGTGTCGGGTTGGTGGGGCGGCAACTTGATGGGCGCGGGCCAGTACCCGGTGGAGCTGAGCGTCCCGGGCCGGGTCGTGTACTCCGCCCACGACTACGCGACGAGCGTGGCCCAGCAGAGCTGGTTCAGCGACCCGACCTTCCCGGCGAACATGCCCGGAGTGTGGGACAAGTACTGGGGTTACCTCTTCCAGCAGAACATCGCGCCGGTGTGGGTGGGCGAGTTCGGCACGACCCTCCAGTCGACGGTGGACCAGAAGTGGCTGACGGCGCTGGTGAGTTACCTCCGCCCGACATCGACGTACGGAGCGGATTCCTTTCAGTGGACCTTCTGGTCATGGAACCCCGACTCCGGTGACACGGGCGGGATCCTGAAGGACGACTGGCTGACTGTGGACACGGTGAAGGACGGGTACCTGGCGAGCATCAAGGCTGCGGGGTTTCCGAGCACGGGGACGGGGACGGGTGGGGGCGGCGGAGGCGGTGGCGGATCCACCGCCGCGTGCACGGCGACGTACACCGTCACCAGCGACTGGGGCAGCGGCTTCAACGCCGACGTGACGGTGACGAACACGGGTGCCTCGGCGCTCAAGTCCTGGCAGGTGAAATGGACTTGGACCGGCTCCCAGCAGATCACGAACATGTGGAACGCGACCTACACGCAGAGCGGGGCGAGTGTGACCGCGGTGAACGCGGATCACAACGGGAGTGTGGGGGCGGGGGGTTCGGCGAGTTTCGGGTTCGGGGGTGCTCCGGGGGGTGGGGGTGTGCCGAGCCTGAGCTGTACGGCTACGTGAGGGGCTGAGGGCACACGGGGCTGGGGGACGGGGCTCACGCGGAGGTACGCCGAGCCGAGTGAGGCGACCGGCGCCGCACGCCCTGTCCCATTCCTGGCGTGTCCGTGTACGCGATCGTTTACGTGGTCAAGCCTGCGCGTGGCGGAGCCCCGGCCGGCGAACCCGACGACCATGCCCCACCTGCTCGTGATCGTCGCGCACCACCAAATCCGCGACAGAGCACGGAAGTTGGACCAGAACCCGCTCTCGCGTACACAGCCACGCAGGCGCCAGCCCATCTGAACTGCTTCCCTTCGGTCGCCGATGAGTTTCGGAGTGCCGGACGGTCCAAGTCGGCACACCTGACAAAGGGAGAACCCGATGGGCAAGACGCGCTTGCATCCGACGACTCACATCGCCCGGCGCATGTTCGGGCTCCTGGAGCCGATCTGCCTGGTCACCTTCATCGCCGACGAGTGCAACGAGGAACTGGCCGCACTCGGCCACCGCACCTACTGGGACGGCTACTTCGCCAGCCGCGCCGCACCACTGGGACGGGTGCCGGCCCAAGTCGTGCACGCAGCCTTCTACAACTTCGCCGACGGGGAAGCCGCACGGCACATCCCCAGCGCCTGGGAGACGATCCCGCCCGAGGCCTCCGTCGCCGCGCGGGAGCGGGGCAGCGCGGCCTCCCTACGGCGCATCCTCGGTGACGAGCTGGCCGACTCCCCGGGCCTGGTGCGCGCCGCGGACCTGACCACCAAGGCCGCGACGAGTGCCCCCACCGAAGGCCGGGTGATGTACGCCGGCATGCGCACCCTTGAGGTACCCAGCGACCCCGTCACCCGGCTGTGGCATTCCGCGAGCATGCTGCGCGAGCACCGCGGCGACGGGCACATCGCCGCCCTCGTCGGCGCGCGCATCGGCGGCACGGAGGCCCACGTGCTCTCCGCTCTGGAACAGGGCATCCACCCCCCGGAGTCGTTCGGACGCATCCATCACCTGCCCGAAGAACGCCTGGCCGCGGTCATCAGCGGCATGCGCGAACGCGGACTCATCGACACCGACGGCCACTTCACCGACGCCGGCCGCGCGACCAAACAACGCGTCGAAAACCTCACCGACGAACTCGCCACCCCGCCCTACGACGCCCTGTCCCCCGCCGAACTCGACGAACTGATCACCGAGCTCGAACCCATCACCGCGACCCTGGTGGCCACAGGCTCGCAGTGACACGCAGAAATTGCTACGGATCATCATGACCAGAGAAGGCACAGGACACCGACGACCCTGCGGAGGACGCGGGTCATCGCCTGGGATCGGGTCGTACGACGGATTACGCGGCGCGAGCCCATCTTGCGTGCGGTGACGGTGTCGCCGTCACAAATCGCCGCATCGATCATGGAGTCGCCGACCACGACCGGCCCCTCGCTCCTGCCTCGCCCGGCCGGGTGCCCAGCGGCGCCCGTGCCGCTGGGGCCGGCCCGTAGCCTGGCGGCGCTGTTGTTCGTCGTCGGGGGGAGCTGACCGTGGAGAACATCCTGGCCGTGGCCATCGGGGCCGCCATCGGCTTCATGGGGGCGGTGTTCGGTTCGTGGTTCACCGCGCGCCGGCAGGACCGGATGTGGCTCCGTGAACAGAAGCTCAAAGCCGGGATCGGCTTCAACGCGGCCGTGGTTCAGCTACTGGACCACCTGAAGGACACACGGCTCAGTAGCGACGGCCCCGGGGCCAACGAGTTGGCGAACCAGATGCAGGAAGCGCGCTCGGCCCTCTACCTGCTCTGTGCCGACGGCACCGTCGATCTCGCCGATGCTCTCGCGCGTCGGGTCTGGAGCACCCGGCCCACCGACGGAAGGGACGACCGTCGGGCCGAGTTCCGGGAAACGTTGGACCTCCTGCGTCGCTTCACCCACCAGCTCCGGCAGGAGATCGCCAGTTCGTAGTCCCCCGGGTGTCACGGGCCACTACTACGCGTCGCCGGTCCCTACCCCGTCGCCTTCTCGTCCACAAGCCGCACCTCATAGTGCAACGTCTGCGTCCGCATCGACTTGTGCGCCAGCGCTACCAACACCCCTTGCAGAAAAGGGTGCTTGTGGCGCAGTAGCTTCGCCGCATGTTTGTCCTCCGCGCTGCTGTGGTCCAGCAGTCGCGCGCGGGCGTGGATCTCGGGGCCGGTCGGCTTGGCGCGGACGGTGGCCGGGGCGAGTTCCACCTCGGGGTTGGTGCGGATCCGCTTGGCCTTCCAGGCGCTGCCCGGTGTGCGGAAGTACGCGTGGTCACCCTCGACGGCCAGGCTCACGGGGGTGCCGACGCCCGTGCCGTCCCTTCTGTGGGTGGTGAGCAGGACGGCGTACGGCTTGACGAAGCTGACGAAGGGATCGAGCTCGGGGCTCGTGTTCGGACTGGTCATGCCTCCGTCGATGCACTGTCGGCCCGACTTGTCACCCCGGCGTCACCCACGCCCACGCCGGCGCGCTGTTCCGGAGCCGAGCCAGCCGAGTCAGCTCAGTCGAACTCCGCACCGTCCCGCTTCGCCCCCACGCACAACCAGATGTAGACGAGGTCGAGCACGCTGCACATGATGCCGAGCCCGAGCAGGAACCCGTCATGCTGAAGGGCGCCGAAAAGGATCGTGGGCGCGAGCGTGCCGAGCCACTTGGCCACCGCGATCGTCACCGACTGCCCGCGCAGCCCGCGCCGCGCGACGAACATCGCGATGAACAGGGCGGACATCAGCAGGTTCTGGAGAAACGCCGAGTAGCCGGCCCCGTCCTCCGCGCCGAACTTCGCCAGGAACAGCCACTGCACGGCGAACGACATCCCGAACAGCGGCACGCTCAGGCCGGCGAACATCCGTGGTGTGACGAACGACGGGAACTCGGCGCGGCCGTACCGGAAGAACGTGTACACGATGACCGCGTCGGCGATGCCCCACACCAGGTTGATGCCGCCCTGCACCGACGGGTCGAAGGCCAGGTTGTGCACCGCGTACGTCCACTCCCACGCGAAGTTCAGCCCCAGCGCTACGGCAGGCATGGCGTAGGTGCGCTCGCGGAACCCGACCCGGATCGCTTCGATGTACACGATCGTCCAGGCGATGCCGCTCGCGAGGATGAGGGCGATCTGCATCTGCGTCTCCTGTTGCGGATCTTCGAGGGGTCGCGCGGACGCTAACAGACACGTTCGGGGATGTGGGCGATGTCCGTCTTACGTGAGCGTGACGTGGGGATGTAGGGGCGTACCACGTCGTGCTCGGCCTGCGGGGGCGGTTGTTGGGGCTCCGGCGGGAGTTGCCAACAGGGTTCGTCGAGCGGGAAGGGGAGGTGGCGGCCGGCCGCGGTTTGTGCCAGCGCTTCCAGCGGGCGTCGTGCAGGGTCGGTAGTCGCCATACGTATGGGTCCGGCGTCCGGACTTCTGCCCCAAGGTCCGTGTCGGACAGGGGAGTTCGGGGCGCGCGGGGAGTGAGGGCAGTGCGGGGAGTATGGGGAGTTCGGGACGTGAGCAGGTGGGCCGTCGCCTCATAAAGTCGCCGGAACATGAGCCCGAACCCCCTCCAGGTCGAACCTCGCCCACACGCACTTCGCGTACGGCTCCTGCCGGCATCCCCAGTCGTCGGCCAGCGCGGCGACGAGCGCGAGGCCGCGGCCGCCTTCTTCCTCCGGGGTCGAGTCGTGGGGTTGCGGGAGTCTGTCCCGGTCCGGATCTGAGACCTCAAGGGTCAACTCCCTTTCGTTAAGGGTGAGTTCGACCTTGATCTGGGAGTGGGAGACCCGGCAGTGGGTCACGGCGTTGGTGACGAGTTCGTTGGCCAACAGGGTGACTGCGTCGGCGAGTTCGTCGGTGATGCCCCAGTCCGCGAGGGTCTTGCGGACGCGTTGGCGGGCGGTGGGGACGTGGCTGCGGCGTTTGGGGATGCGGAAGCTTTCGGACGCGGGCATGGGGAACTCCGTCCTGACGGGGCGTCAAGGTGGGCTGCGCTGCGGCGCCTTCATGAAGCTACGGTCGGATTCGGCGCCTGCGCAACAGGTTCGAGTGAATGCATTCACCTGTCCACTCGATCGAGTGACATGCTCTCGGAGACAGCGGTCCGTGTGGCATCGTTGCCGACGGAGAGGGGAGTCCCATGCCCGCAGGTGGACGGCCGACGGTACGCAGTAGGCGTTTGGGTACGGCGCTCAGGCAGTACCGGCACGCCGCGAAGCTCGATCAACCGCAGGCCGCTGAGGTCATCGCGGCAAGTCAGGCCAGGATCAGTCGCCTTGAGAGTGGCCATGTCACGGCCCGTGTGATCGAAGTGCGCCTGCTGTTGGATGCGTACGGCGTCAGTGACCCCGAAGTGAGGGCCAAGCTGGAGGAATTGGCCAAGCGCTCGAAGAACCGGGGTTGGTGGCTGGAGCATGCGCAACATCTCCAGCCGGACTACTTGGACCACATCGCGTTGGAGGACGACGCGACCTATATCCGACAGTGGCAACCGGCGCTGGTGCCTGGGCTGTTGCAGACTCCGGCCTACGCTGAGGCGATCATCGCGGCAGGGCCCGACTACATCGCTCCGGAAAATCTTGAGCAGTTGGTGAAGGTCAGGGAAGGGCGCCAGGCGAAGATCGGGGAGGGCGGGGCGTCGTACACGGCCATCTTCTGGGAAGCCGCCGTCGTGCACCCGTTGGTGAACGTCGACATCCACCGTGAGCAACTGTCCGCAATCCTCGCGGCCATGAAGAGGCAGAACGTCACTGTGCAGGTTCTGCCGCTCAGCGCGGGAGTGCTCGTGGGCTCGATCCCGGCGTTTTCATCGTTCAGCTTCGACTCGGAGCCCGCTGTCGAAGCTGTGGCCATGGAGAACCTGCGTGGTACGTCGGTCCTCGAAGCGCCAGATGATCTCGCGGCTTACGGCAACGCGTTCGACCTACTACGATCGGCGGCACTGGCACCGGAGGCGAGCGCGCGGCTCATCCGGGACGTACTGCGGAGCATGAAGGAAGAATGATAGTGACCGAGGTTGTGGGCACCTTTCGAAAGTCGTCGTACTCCGCGCAGCAGGGCGACTGCGTAGAGGTCGCCGACACCGCAGCCCGCGGCCGGGCCGTCCGCGACAGCAAGCACCCGGAAGACAGTGCCCCTCTCCTCACCGTCTCCCGTGAGAGCTGGCAGGGCTTTCTCTCGCAGTTCTGACCCACACATGCTGCCCCCAGCCCCCACCCTCCCCGCGAAAGTGTGACACTTCTGCGCGAAGTGTCACACTTTCCCGCCACACCCCCCGACGCCGAGCGTCAAAGGGCGCCCTGCGGTTGATCCGGCGACTACGTCGGGAGGCTACTTGCGGGGCAATGACGTGTTGGTGATGGGCAGGGCCTGCTGCGCCCCCGCCACGTACAAGTCCGTCGGAGCCGTGCGCAGCGTGAACGTGTCGTCGTAGCTGGAGACGCGTACTGACAGGACGAAGAAGCCGTCGTCCTCCGCGGTCACCTTCACGTGGGACTCCTGCTCCCAGTACGTCTGCAGGAAGACCTCCGTGCCCTGGGGTTCGACGCCCTGGGGGAGGTTGACCTTGCCCTGGACGGTGAGGATGTCGCCGGCCTTCACCTTCTTCTTGTTGACCGAGTAACTCACCGTGCTGGACCTGGTGTTGGCGGTCACGGTGGTGTCCGCGAAGTAGCCGTCCTGCGGGGTGTTGGGGTTGCCGTCCTCGTCGTAGGAGGCGGTGATCTCCACCTGGTGCTGGACGTTGAGCAGGCTGCTGCCCGTCGCGTGGTCGATGTCGACGTCCGGGATCGTGAACTTCCCGTTGGCGTCGGTGACTGGCTTGCCCAGGTCGCGGGGCTCGTAGTAGTTGGGGTCGATCGGGTCGCCCCACGGGTTCCAGGTGGTGAAGCGGACGACTTCCTGGAGGGTGACGGGGATGTTCGGCGCCGGGGTGCCGTCGGCCTTGGTGACGGTGCCGGTGACGTCGACGTAGCGCTCGGCGTAGTTCGTGCCGGCCGGGTTCGTCGTCACGGTCAGGACGTACGCGTCGCCGGGCGCGGCGTCCGCGGAGGCGGCGGGCGAGGACAGGGCGCCCGCGGCGAGGAGCAGCGCGGCGGTTGCGGCGAGCCGCGTCGGCAGGGACTTCCTGGGCATGGGGCAACTCCAACTTCGGTCGGGAATCGAGGAGTTGCGCCGCAGGTGTGCGACGCATCGGGTCCGACCGGCGGGGTGGGGCGGGAGTTGTCCGCTGTGCGTTCGCTGTTACGCGGCTGTGGCAGGGGGTGGGTATGTCCTGGTTACGCGTTCACCTGGACGTCGGCCGCAGGCAGTCCCGCGTTGCCCAACGCGGCAAAGGGCGCCCCGCAGTTGATCCGCAGGGCGCCCTTCGGCGTCGTAGAAAAGTGCTACTGGACGGCGACTACAGCTTCTCGATGACGTAGTCGACGCACTTCGTCAGCGCCTCGACGTCCGCCGGGTCGATCGCCGGGAACATCGCCACGCGGAGCTGGTTGCGGCCGAGCTTGCGGTAGGGCTCGGTGTCGACGATGCCGTTCGCGCGCAGGACCTTGGCGACGGCCGCCGCGTCGATCTCGTCGGCGAAGTCGATCGTGCCGATGACCTGGGAGCGCTTGGTGGCGTCCGCGACGAACGGGGTCGCGTACTTCGACTCCTCCGCCCAGCTGTACAGACGGGTCGACGAGTCCTTCGTGCGGGCCGTCGACCAGGCCAGGCCGCCCTGGCCGTTGATCCACTCAAGCTGCTCGTTGAGGAGGAACAGGGTGGAGAGGGCAGGGGTGTTGTACGTCTGGTTCTTGCGGGAGTTGTCGATCGCCGTGGGGAGCGAGAAGAACTCGGGGACGTGGCGGCCGGACGCGTGGATGCGCTCGGCGCGCTCGATCGCGGCGGGGGAGAAGACGCCGATCCACAGGCCGCCGTCGGAGGCGAAGGACTTCTGCGGGGCGAAGTAGTAGACGTCCGTCTCGGTGATGTCGACCGGGAGGCCGCCCGCGCCCGACGTGGCGTCCACGAGCACGAGGGCGCCCTCGTCGGCTCCCGCGACGCGCTTGATCGGGGCCGCGACACCCGTCGACGTCTCGTTGTGCGTGTACGCGTACACGTCCACGCCCGCCTCGGCGGCCGGCTCCGGGTGCGTGCCGGGGTCGGAGGAGATGACGGTCGGTTCGGCCAGCCACGGCGCCAGCTTGGCCGCCTTCGCGAACTTCGAGCTGAACTCGCCGAAGGTCAGGTGCTGGGACTTGTTCTCGATCAGGCCGTGGGTCGCGACGTCCCAGAAGGCCGTCGAGCCGCCGTTGCCGAGGACGACCTCGTAGCCCTCGGGGAGCGAGAACAGCGCGGAGACGCCCTCACGCACCTTGCCGACCAGGTTCTTGACCGGGGCCTGGCGGTGGGACGTGCCCAGCAGAGACGTACCGGTGGCGGCCAGCGCGTCCAGCGCCTCCGTCCGCACCTTGGAGGGGCCAGCGCCGAAACGTCCGTCGGCGGGCTTGATGTCAGCGGGAATCTGGATATCAGCCACGAGCCGGAGCGTATCTCCTCGGTGAAACGGGACGGAAACGCGTCCGTTCGATGAGACGACCGATGAGACGGGATCTCCGGCCCGTGGTCAGGCCGCCAGGTGGAATCAGTCGCCCGGAGTGAGCCGCACCGGCAGCTCGAAGATGTCGTTCTGCGTCACCACCGGCTTGTTGCGCAGCTCGGACGTCGGGACCGCGAGGTCCAGGTGCGGGAAGCGCTCGTAGAGGGCCGGGAGCGCCACCCCCGCCTCCAGGCGGGACAGGGCCGCGCCGGGGCAGACGTGCGGGCCGTGGCCGAAGGAGATGTGGCGGTTCTCGCTGGTGCGGGTGATGTCGAAGTCGCCGGCCGTCGGGCCGTGGGCCTGCTCGTCGCGGCCGAGCGCGGCGTACGACACGATCAGCGCGTCCCCGGCCGGGAGGACCTTGTCGCCGACCTGGACGTCCTCCGTGGCGAAGCGGATCAGGACGTGCGAGGTGGGCGTCGAGTGGCGCAGGGTCTCCTCGATCACCGAGGACCAGTCGGCCTCGCCGGCCAGCACCAGGGCGCGCTGGACGGGGTGCGCCGACAGGTTGACGACCGCGTTGACGATCAGCGAGATCGTCGTCTCGTGGCCCGCCGCGACCATCAGCTGGAGCGTGGAGACGATCTCCTCGTCGGTGAGGTGGTCGCCGTCCTCGGAGGCCAGGATCAGTGCCGAGGTCAGGTCGTCGCCGGGCTCGGCACGCTTGGCCGCGACCGTCTCGGCCATGATGCCCGCGAGTTCCGTGAGGGTGGCGATGACCTCCGCCGGCGGGGTCTGCGTCGAGAAGAACTTCTCGAACAGCTCCTTCAGGCGCGGGAGTCGGGACTCCGCTATGCCCATGAGGTCGGCGATGACGTACATGGGGAGCGGGTACGCGAACTCCGCCTTCAGGTCTACGACTTCACCCTCGACGGACTCGACGGACTCGACTGAGTTCAGCAGGTCCTCCGTTCGCTTCGCGATCCGCTCCCGCATCTGCTCCACCCGGCGCGGGGTGAGCGCCTGCGCGACCAGCGTGCGCATCCGGCGGTGGTCGGCGCCGTCCACGGTCAGCATCGAACGGCCCGGGTTCGCGAGCCCGATCAGCGGCCAGTCCGCGGGGATCTCGCCGCGCTGCCAGGCACCCCAGACGTTGATGTCCTTCACCAGCCGCGGGTCCGTGAGCAGTTGTTTCGCCTCGGCGTGATGCGTGACCGCCCACACGGGCACGCCACCGGGCAGTTCTACGGCGGCCAGCGGACCGGCCGCACGAAGCCTGGCGCTCTCGCCGTCCAGGTCGCCGACGAAGGGGTCGAGGACGATACGGGTCTCTTCGGTACCGGTGCTCATACGGGAGTGCCTCCAAGGGCAGGGGCAGGGCTCAATGGTCGGAACTCGGAACTCGGATCTCAGAACTCGGATCTCAGAACTCGGACTCAGGTCTCGGAACTCGGAACTCAGACCTGGGAACTCAGAGCGCGGGTACGGGGGTGAACCGCACCGGCAGTTCGGTCAGTCCTCTGAGCCACGGCGAGGGCCGCCGCGTGAGGGACTCGGCGGGTACGGCCAGGTCGATGTCCGGCAGCCGGTCCAGTACGACCTCGATGCCCGTCCGCGCGATCACCTCCGCGACCTCCTGCGCCGGGAACGGGCACCGGTGCTCCCCGTGTCCGAAGGAGAAGTGCGCGTTGTTGCCGCCGGTGAGCGCGGAGCCGTCGGTGCGGACCTGGGGGTCGGAGTTGGCGCCCTGGAGACCGAGGAGGAGCAGGTCGCCGGCGCGGATGCGACGGCCGCCGAGCTGGGTGTCGCGGGAGGCCCAGCGCCCGGCCACGTTCTGGGTCGGGGTGTCCTCCCACAGGACCTCGTTCATCGCCTCGGCGACACTGTTGCGGCCGCCGAACAGCGAGGCCGCGAAACGGTCGTCGGTCAGCATCAGGCGCAGCGAGTTGCCGATCCAGTCGGCGGTCGGCTGGTGGCCCGCCGCCATCATCACCATCAAGTCCTGGGCGATCTCGACGTCGTTGAAGCCGGAGTCGTGCGTGAGCATCCGCGACACGACGTCGTCGGCCGGCTCGGCCTGCCGGTCGGCCAGCAACTGCCCCATGGACGTGGCCAGATGGGTCTGTCCGGCGATCGCGCGCTCGCGTCCGTCGATCATGTCGTTGAGCGCGGTCACCAGACCCGGACCCTGCTCGTCCCGGAAGCCGTAGAGCCGGGCCAGGACCCGTACCGGCAGCAGCATCGCGTAGTCGCCGACGATGTCCGTCTCGCCCTTGGCGCAGATCCCGTCGATCAGCTCGTCGGCGAACTTCTCGGTGTACGACCGCAGTTCGGACGGGTCGACGGCCTCCAGCGCGTCGCTGATCATGCCGACGCGCTCGCGGTGGCGCTCGCCGACCGTGTAGAGGATCGACGGCTGCTTACGGCCGATCATCGGCAGCAGCGGCCAGTCGTCGGGGATGCCGTCCCACTGGTTCCACAGGTCGGAGTCACGGCTGAACAGCACGGGATCGCCGGTGACTTGGTGCAGCTCGCGGTAGCCGAGCACCAGCCAGGCCGGGACGTCGCCGTCGAGCACCACGGGGGTCACGGCTCCGTGCTCGCGCCTCATCTCCCGGTACAGCTGCGCCGGTTCGGTCTGGAACCTGGGTCCACTCAACGGTACGGGCGCGGTCACAGGGCCAACTCCTGGTGGGAGGCGGGGGCTTGGGGGCGGGCGGGGCCCTGGCCGTCGTAGCGGCCCTTGGTGTGTTCGTTCTTGACGTGCTCGACCAGGGTGATCAGGACCTGTTTCGCGGACGCGCGGGAGCGGGCGTCGCAGTCCAGGAGGGGGACGTGCGGGTCGAGGTCGAGGGCCTCGCGGATCTGCTGCGGGGCGTAGGTGGGGCCGCCGAAGTCGTTGCAGGCCACGATGAAGGGGGTGCCGTGGTGTTCGAGGCGGTCGATGGCGTACCAGGAGTCGCCGATCCGGCGGGTGTCGACGAGGACCACCGCGCCGAGCGTCCCGGAGAAGAGACGGTCCCAGAGGAACCAGAACCTCTCCTGGCCGGGGGCGCCGAACAGGTACAGCACGTTGCGGGCGTCGAGCGTGATGCGGCCGAAGTCGAAGGCGACGGTGGTCGCGGACTTGCCGCGCACCTCGCTGATGTCGTCGACGGCCTCGCCGGCCTTCGTCATCGTCTCCTCGGTGTTGAGGGGACGTATCTCGCTGACCGAGCGGACCAGCGTGGTCTTGCCGACGCCGAAGCCGCCGACGACCACGATCTTCAGGCCGTTGTCGGCGGAGGCACCCAAGGGGGTGCGCGCGTCAGAGGTTGCGGAGTCCAACGAGCACCTGTTCCAGGACGTCGGGATCGAGATCGGCCTTGCGCGGATGCCGGGCGCTGACCCGGCCGGCCGCGAGAAGGTCGGAGAGGAGGATCTTGGTGATGCTCACCGGGAGTCTCAGTTCGGCCGCCAACTCGACGACGGCCGTGGGGTGTTCGGTGATCCGCAGGATCGCCGCGTGCTCCGACTGCATCCCGGTCACCGGATCGCACTCGGCGACCACGAGGGTCACCAGGTCGAACGGGCTGTCCGGTCCGGAACGGGCGCGGCCTCCGGTGAGTGTGTAGAGGCGGTCGGGTGAGTCGTCCCTGCCGGGGCGGCTCATCACGTACGGGGTTCCGCGCGCAGGTGCTCGCCGAGCTGTTCGACCAGCTCGCTCATGTTGTGCCCGATCAGACCCGCGTCCGCGTCCTCGGCGGTGACGAGGGCCAGGTGCGCGCCCTCGCCCGCCTCGACGATGAACAGCACCCCGCCGTAGAACTCCGTCATCGCGGAGCGCACACCTCCGCTGCCGTCCCCGAACTCCACCGACGCGCCGTGCGACAGCGACTGGATTCCGGCGGCGATCGCGGCGAGCTGGTCGGCCTGGTCGACGGAGAGTTCGGGTGTCCGGCACAGCTTCAGGCCGTCCCGGGACAGCACGAGCGCGTGCCGCGCGCCCGGGGTGCGCTCCAGGAGGCCCTCGATGAGCCAGGTGAGCTTCTCGTCGGCGGTGGTCGTGCCGGTCATGAGGTGGGGTTGCCTTCCGAGTGCGGGTGGGAGGGGGTGGAGGTGAGGAGCTCGGGTGATTCGGCTGATTCAGGTGATTCGGGGCTGTCCGTGTACGCGTACGGGTCCGTGTACGCGTCGATGCCGGTGTCCGTGTCGGCGTCCGGCGTGCCCTGGGTGAGGGGCTCCCGGTCGGTCGCCGCTTCGCGTACGGCCTGACGGAAGCTGTTGAAACGGGCGGTCCGCGCGAGGGTGTCGTCGGCCGAGGGCGCGGGGCGCGGCTCGGGGGCGACGGACTCCGCACGCGCGCGTGAGCGCTCGGCCTCCGCGAGGGCCTGCCCCCGGCGCCGCTTGGGCAGGCCTTCGGGCAGCGCGTTCGGTACGTCCGTCACCGCGTCGGCCAGGGCGCCGCGGTCCGGCGACTCGTGCGTGGGCACCGGGTC
>NZ_JBHXME010000091.1:0-43098 GCF_042721125.1 Streptomyces sp. NPDC058469 | reverse complement strand
GCAGGAGAGTGGGGCCGTGAACGCGCTGAAGGCTCAGTGCCAGCTGTGCGGGGCGCGGAAGCCGCCCTCGCGCTCCAGGCGGCGCCAGCCGGCCTTGGGGAGGGGGCGGTGGGGCTCGGTCGCCGGGGCGGCCGCGGCGCGGGCCAGGAGGACGGCCGTGATGGCGGCGACTTCCTCGGGCTCGGCGTGGCCCTTCTCGACACGAATGTCAGGGGTGCTCATAGGTCTCAGTCTCCGTGGATGAGGTTTCCGCGGGTGTACCGCGAGGAATCCGCTGGATTACTGCGGGGGGTTGCCGTGCTTGCGCGAGGGCAGGTCGGCGTGCTTGGTGTGCAGCATCGCGAGCGACTGGATGAGTACTTCGCGGGTCTCGGCCGGGTCGATGACGTCGTCGACGAGTCCGCGCTCAGCCGCGTAGTACGGGTGCATCAGCTCGGACTTGTACTCCTTGACCATGCGCGTCCGCATCGCCTCGGGGTCCTCGGCGTCGGCGATCTGGCGGCGGAAGATGACGTTGGCGGCACCTTCGGCGCCCATCACGGCGATCTCGTTGGTGGGCCAGGCGTAGGTGAGGTCGGCGCCGATGGACTGGCTGTCCATGACGATGTAGGCACCTCCGTACGCCTTGCGCAGGATGAGCGAAATCCTCGGCACGGTGGCGTTGCAGTACGCGTAGAGCAGCTTCGCTCCGTGCCGGATGATTCCGCCGTGCTCCTGGTCGACGCCGGGAAGGAATCCCGGAACGTCCAGGAACGTAACGATCGGAATGTTAAAAGCGTCACACATCTGGACAAAGCGCGCAGCTTTTTCGCTGGCCTCGATGTCCAGGACGCCCGCGAGCGTCTGCGGCTGGTTGGCGACGATGCCGACGACCTGGCCGTCGAGGCGGGCCAGCGCGCAGATGATGTTGCGGGCCCAGCGCTCGTGGATCTCCAGGTAGTCGCCGTCGTCGACGATCTCCTCGATGACCTTGGTCATGTCGTACGGCCGGTTGCCGTCGGCCGGGACCAGGTCCAGCAGGATGTCCGAGCGGCGCTCGGCCTCGTCGCTCGACTCCGCGCGGGGCGGGTTCTCGCGGTTGTTCTGCGGGAGCATCGACAGGAGGTAGCGCACCTCGGCGAGGCAGGTCTCCTCGTCGTCGTAGGCGAAGTGGCAGACGCCGGAGGTCTCGGCGTGCACGTCGGCGCCGCCGAGGCCGTTCTGCGAGATCTCCTCGCCGGTGACCGCCTTGACGACGTCCGGGCCGGTGATGAACATCTGGGACGTCTCGCGGACCATGAAGACGAAGTCGGTGAGGGCGGGCGAGTAGGCGGCGCCGCCGGCACACGGGCCGAGCATGACGCTGATCTGCGGGATGACCCCGCTCGCCCGGGTGTTGCGCTGGAAGATGCCGCCGTAGCCGGCGAGGGCGCTGACGCCCTCCTGGATACGGGCACCCGCGCCGTCGTTCAGCGACACCAGCGGAGCCCCGGCCGCGATGGCCATGTCCATGATCTTGTGGATCTTCGTGGCGTGGGCCTCGCCCAGCGCGCCGCCGAAGATCCGGAAGTCGTGCGCGTACACGAAGACCGTGCGGCCCTCGACCGTGCCCCAGCCGGTGATGACACCGTCGGTGTACGGCTTCTTGGCCTCCAGGCCGAAGCCGACGGCGCGGTGCCGACGCAGCTGCTCGACCTCGCGGAAGGACCCGGGGTCGAGGAGCAGGTCGATGCGCTCCCGGCCGGTCAGCTTCCCCTTGGCGTGCTGCGCCTCGGTCGCCTTCTCGCTCGGGCCGGCCAGTGCCCGCGCACGGATCTCGTGCAGCTCGGCCACTCGCCCGCGCGCGTCCGTCGGCTCACCCGGCGCCTCATCCAAAACGGTCATGTACTGACCCTACGAAGGACACCGAGGAAAGGGCGCCGTCGACTCTGCACAGTCTCCGGCCCGTTTTCCTGGTACCCCTGAACAGAACCTCACCGGCATGCAGCCAATCCGACTGCTCACAGGGCATGCTGGTTGTAGGGGTTACACAAAGCCGACAGCTGAGAGCCACCTCACATTCATGTGCGGCGGATGCCATCTCCAGAGTGATTCCCGCCGACCCCCGCGTTGCCGGGTCCGCCGGGAGAGCGTACTCGTAGTAGTTGACAGAACACGCTGCGGATGATGTTGAAAATTGAATGGAATAGGTCTACGGTCCTTCTTGTTCGCATCGTTGAACGTTCAACAGATTCCACCCGGTTCCTCAGCCTTCTGATTCCGTCCCCCTTAGGAGCACGTCATGGGCATCTTCGGCCGCAAGAGCGACGACACCGACACCACCACCTCGGCACCCGCCGCCGTCAACCCCGACCTGGCCGCGCTGACCGGCGACTACACCATCGACCCGGCGCACACCACGCTCGGCTTCACCGCCCGCCACGCGATGGTCACCAACGTCAAGGGCAAGTTCCTCGACTTCTCCGGCACGCTGCACCTGGACGGTTCGGACCCGGCCAAGTCCACCGCGTCCCTCGACGTCACGATGCAGAGCATCGACACCGGTTCGCCGGACCGCGACGGTCACCTCAAGAGCGCGGACTTCTTCAAGACGGACGAGTTCCCCACGATGACCTTCCGCTCCACCTCGGCCGAGGCCCTCGGCGGCGACGACTACCGCATCACCGGTGACCTGGAGATCCTCGGCACCACCAAGCCGCTCACCATCGACCTGGAGTTCAACGGCGCGGCGAAGGACCCGTTCGGCAACGAGCGCGTCGGCTTCGAGGGCAAGGCCGAGATCCTGCGCTCCGAGTGGGGCATCACCTGGAACGCGACCCTGGAGACCGGTGGCGTCCTCGTCTCCGACAAGATCAAGCTGAACTTCGACATCTCGGCGATCAAGAGCGCCTGAGGTTGAGCCAGACCGCGAGATCCTCGATCTCGGCCTCCACGGCATCGGCGATGCTCCGGGTGAACTCCACGTCCTGATGGACGGCGTTCACCAGGAGCACGCCGGCCTTGCGGTCGGCTGTGGCGTCGAGCTTTCCGACGAGCTGATCGCCGTACAGGATCGGTAGTGCGAAGTAACCCCAGCGGCGCTTCTCGGCCGGCTTGTACATCTCCAACTGGTAGTCGTAGCCGAAGAGTTCGGTGGTGCGCTTCCGGTCGTGGATGAGCCGGTCGAACGGGGAGAGCAGTGCCGCCCGCCCGGCGAACGGCCGGTTCAGGTACGCCGGATCGACGCGCCACTCCCCCTTCACCCCCTCGACGACGGCCGGTTCGCCGGCCTCGCCGACGACGGCGGGTTCGACCGGGAGCGCGGTGCCGGTGGCCCGGGCGATACCGAGTGCGCGCAACCGTCGTTCGTTGCGGAGGCGGCGCGCGTCTTCGAGCGGGACGGCGGGTTCGTCGGGATAGACGCGTGAGGCGAGGTCCCAGAGCCTTTGGCGTCCCGCGCGCCCCGCGATCGCGACCTCACCCCTCAGCACCATCAGCTCCAGGAGCTGGCTGACGTTGCGGTTGTGGGTCCAGCCCGACGACTTCCACGGCACCTCACACGTGTCGGGCAACTCCCGTGAGATGAGCGGCCCTTGACTGCCGAGCCGCTCCAGAATGTCGCGCCTGCACGCGTCGTTGGCGGCGACCCACTCGCGGTAGTGCTTCGATTCCTTCTCCCATACCGCCATGTCGGCGCGGTAGAGCGCCAGGTCCTCGCTCGGGCGGATCATCGCGCGGAGTTCGAGGAGGGTCCTCTTCTTGAGCGCCGCCGACAGCTCGTCCGGTGCGTACGACGAGCCGAGGCGGCTCCAGGCGACCAGGTCGGCGTTGGGGGCGACGGCGGCGATGGGGTCGATCTGGAGGAGAGTCAACTGGCTTACGACGGCGTGGAGTTCGGTGGGGCGTTCGGCGTCGAGGAGTTGGGCCTGGACGGCGATTCGGCGGGCTTCGGGGCGGGTGAGTTCATGCATGGGGGCTAGTCTCCCCGGGCTCGGCCGGTTCCGCCCTGCGCACCTGGGTCTGCAGCTCGGCCACGGCCTCGACGGTACCTCGCGTTGCAATCGAGAACGCCTAGGTGTGAGGATGCCGCCATGGTTGACAACGGGGGGAGTTCCTCGCTGCCCGCACAGGCTCGAAGGTCACCGTTTGCTGATTATGCGGACATGACCACGCCGGGATCGAGCAACTCGGATGCGTCCACACCGGACTGGCTCAAGCCGAACGCCCCCGCAGAGCGCGCCGATCCGGCCGCACAGGACGCGGTACCGGCGCCGGCGCCGGCCGAAGCACTGAAGCCACCCCAGGATGATCCTCCTCCCGAGGACCACGAGGTGGCGGCCCGCAGGCAGGCGTTTGCGAAGCTGCTGGGCGAGTTTCGCCGCACGGCGGTCCTGGTTCCGCTCGGTGACGGACCCGGCCCGGACGAGGAACGCGGCCTGCTCACCGCGGACTTCGACGGTATCCGCTTCATCCTTGCCTTCTCCGATGAACAGGCCCTGGCCCGCTACGCCCAGGCACGCGGCGAGTACGCCCGCGAGTGGACGTACCAGTCGATCCTCGGCGCCAGGTTGCTGGACGTTGCGGTGCCCACAGCGGGAGTCCCGTGCGGAGTGGCGCTGGACTGCGCGGACGGACCGGACGGGATGGTGTTCCCGCCGGTGCGAGGGATCGTGCCGGACGAGGCGGCGATCGACGGTGACGACGACACGACGCGGGATGTGGCATGAGAGCGGACGCCGGCGGTACCGGGGTCGGCGAGGACCTGAAGGCGGAGGGTCTGGAACTCATCGCGAAGGGCCTGACGGAGGCGCTCGGTGAGCTCAAGGAACTGGGCATGGTCGGTGTGGCCGGAGCCGGGCGCGGCTTCGACTCCATCGGCCTGTCCGGACTCGATCTGGGCACGGACGATGTCACGGGCGCGTTCGACTCCTTCTGCACACGCTGGGAGTGGGGCGTGCGCACGCTGATCAACGAGGGGAACGGGTTCGCGCAAGGCGTCGGCCTGTCGGCGGGCACGTACTACGAGACCGAGCAGTACGTCGAGGGGACGTTCAAGGTCGTCGCGAACGCGGCGATCGGCAACCCGTACGCGTCCGAGGACGAGGTCACCCGGCAGGGCTGGGGCGACATCTACAAGTCCGGGATCTACAGCGGCAACACGGACTTCAGCGCCGACTCGTGGCAGCAGGCCGAAGCGAACGTCGAGCAGGGCTGGAAGGACGCCGGCCGGGACGTGATGACCTCGTCCACCGTGGGCCCGCTGGGCCTGAACCCGGAGAACCTGCACACCACGTTCGGGGTGTCCGACGCCGAGTACGAGCAGTGGCTCGACAACAACTTCGGCCCGTCCGCCGAGGAACGTGCCCAGGCGGCGCGGCAACAGCAGGGTGCGCCGGGCGAGGGCGGCGGTTGATGGGCCTCGGCGATGTCGTCGGCGACATCGAGGACGGTCTGAACTCCGGCCTGAAGGTCGGCGAGAACCTGATCGACTCGGGCAAGGAGAAGCTCGGCGAGGCAGTCGACTACGGCAGCGACAAGCTGGGCGACGGCCTCGACTACGTCGGTCTGGACAAGGCCGGTGACTGGGTCCACAGCGCGGGCGACCATGTGGCCGCGGACCTGGGCGCCACCCCCAGCGAGCAGCGCCTGGGCCACACCGAGGACCCGACCGAGCTGGTGCACGGCAACCCTGGCAAGGTCCGGGAGAGCGCCAAGCACCTGAAGGACTTCCACACCGCCTTCGACGATGTCGGGCAGGGCATGAAGAAGGTGGGCTCGTCGGGGTGGACCGGCGAGGCCGGAAACGCCTTCCGCGAGAAGTTCGAGATGCACCCCACCAAGTGGCTGCAGGCCGCCGATGCCTGCGAGGACGCGGCCACGGCCCTTGACTCGTACGCGGACACCATCAAGTGGGCGCAGGACAAGGCCCATGAGGCCATCGACCTCTACAAGCGGGGCACGAAATCCTACGAGACCGCGGCCGAGGCATACAACAAGAAGGTCGGCGCCTACAACGTCAAGGCCCTGGCCGGCGAGGACCCCGGCCCGAAGCCCGACCCCTTCGACGAATCCGTGGGCAAGGCCGACATGAACAAGGCCGCGGACATCCTTGACGACGCCCGCCGAGGCCGTAACGAGGCATCCGCCAAGGCCGCCGCCGCCATCAAGGCGGCTCTCGCCCACGCGCCGGCCGAGCCGCCCCCGCTGGACCGGATCCGGAACGACGTCACCGACGGCTATCAGGCGTCCCAGATGGAACTCGCCCACGTCACCGGCGGCATCCTCAAGGGCACCGCGGGCCTGGTCAACCTCGCCCGCGGTCTCAACCCGATGGACCCCTACGCGCTGACGCACCCGGCCGCGTACTACCAGAACGTCAACATGACGCTCTCCGGTCTGGTCTCCACCGCCGCCCACCCCGAGCGTGTCCTCCAGGCCGCCGTCGACGGCTTCAAGAAGGACCCCTCCGAGTTCATCGGCCGTCTCATCCCCGAACTCGTCGGGACCAAGGGCGCGGGCCTGGCCAAGGGCGGGCTACGGCTGGCCATGGAGGAGGGCGCGGAGGGCGCGGCGTCCACCCTGGGCGCCAAGGGGGTGCGGTACGGGGAGGACCTGAGCAAGGCGGGCGTGCACGCGGACTCGGTCGAGTCCGGGATGGCGCAGAAGTTCCTGGACGACCAGCATCCGTCGCTCGATCACCTCAACGACGGCCTCCAGGACGCCCAGAAGCTCTCGCACGATGACTTCGACAAGCTCAGCTCCGAGCAGAAGCACGCGACAGCCTCTGCCGAACTGTATGACGGGGCGCACGCGTTCCCGGACACGGACGCGGCAATTTCATACGGAAGGGACGTCTGGAACGAATATGCAGACAATCTCCCCGAATCAACGAAAAAGTCGCTCTTGGACTACACGAACGACTTGGGTGAGCCGAATCCAAAAAACGCCACCTACAACGAAATGAACGGGTACCTCCGCGGCAACGCCGACCTGGGTACTCCGGACGTCCTCCGGAATATCGAGAACACGGACAAGGCGCTGGCCGGAACCCCGGTGCCGCAGGACCTCACAGTGGTCCGCGGCCAAGGCGTCGGCCACTTGGGGGCCACTGCACCCGACGAGCTCGTCGGCAAAACGCTCACAGACGAGGGCTACATGTCCACCTCGCTCGGCGACAACGGCGCCGTGCCCGCATTCGCGAACAAGGAAGGCATTTTGCACCTCCGGGTCCCTGCTGGAACTCCGGCACTATGGGTAGAGAACGTCGGCACGTTCGGTATGGGTGAGCGGGAGCTGCTCCTCGGACGCGGCACCTCGTACGAGGTGACTCGCGCCTTTCTGGAAAACGGCCAGTGGCACATCTACGGCGACGTACTGCCGAAGTAGCGGAAGAGGAAAGCTCAGATGAACTCCGACCATGACGCCAAGCCCCGCTTCGTCAAGCGAACGACCAACCCTCGAATCCACGAGGACGACGGGGCGGGCATCATCGTCTCCGGAGGGCCGCCACGCTACGCGTTCCGGACGAGCGGTCCCGTGCGCTACGTGGCTGTGGCCGACAACGGGAACGACCTGCTCGGCTACTTGTGGTTCAACGACGAGGACGAGGCGGCGAGTTGGGTCCCGCTCAGGAAGAGAGGCGACGACGGCGTCAACTTGGGTGCCGTGTGGGGCAGACGGCTTGTGGCGGCCAGGGCCCGCGGGCTCACGCCGTCCCAGGCGGTGACCGAGCTTGTCGAGCAGTGGCCTTCCTCCAGCTCATCGCACATTGTCGAGGGTTCCCTCGCCGAGGCCACGAGCTTGCAGGCACTCAAGGAACTCGCCGGCCACCCCCGTGTGGAACGCGTCAGAAAGGCCGCCGCCGCCTCCCTCTTCGGTCTGGCCATCGGTGACGCCATGGGCTACCCCACCGAGTTCCTGAACCTGGCGCAGATCACCGCGAAGTTCGGTCCGTGGCGCGAGATGGGCCTACCACTTTCGGAAGGTGACATCGTCCGGGTCAGCGACGACACGCAGATGGCCCTGGCCGTCGGCGAAGCACTGCTGGAAGCGAGCGCCGGTGCCCCCGCCTCCGGTACCCCCGCCCCCGGAACCCGACGGATCCGAGGGACCCGAGACGCGGCCGCAGCCGCTACGGCCCTCACCCCGGCCACGGTCGAAGCCGCCCTGCGCAAGCACTTCGTGGCCTGGCTGCACGACCCGGACAACAACCGCGCCCCCGGCCAGACCTGCCTCACCGCCTGCACCAACCTGGAACGCGGCCTGCGTTGGCAGGACGCCACCGTCCTCGGCTCCAAGGGCTGCGGCGCCAACATGCGCGTCACACCGGTCGCCCTCATCCCCGGCCTGAGCGCCGAACAGCGGGCAGGAATCGCCCAGTTGCAGGCGGCCCTGACCCACGGCCACCCCACCGCGCTGGCGGCGAGCGACCTCACCGCCCACGCCACCTGGCTCCTGGCACACAACTGCCCCATCGCCGAACTCCTCCCCCGCCTCCGCGCCTACGCGCAGGAGTCCCGCCACACTTACCACGCCGACTGGCTGGGCGACCTGTACGCCAAGGCGGGCGCCCCCGACCCGGCGGCGTTCATCGCCTTCGGGTGGGACGAGTGCCTGCGCGCCCTGGACACCGCGGCCACCGCCCTGCGCGCCAAGGACTCGGAGCTGGACCCGTCCGAGGTGGTCGGCGCCGGCTGGGTCGCCGAGGAGGCCCTCGCCACGGCCCTGTACTGCTTCCTGGTCGTCGGCGGCCACGCACGCGCATCGGTCATGCGCGCCTCCCACTCGTCCGGCGACTCCGACTCGATCGCGGCCCTGGCGGGAGCCTTCGCCGGGGCCAAGCACGGCCTCCTCTACTGGGTGCCGGAGTGGCGCGAGGCCCTGGAGTACAAGGACCGGATCACGGCGCTGGCCGCCGTATGGGACGACGCGGCCTGACGCGCGAAGGACGGACGACGGACAGAGGCAGACAGATGACGGTCGCCGTCACGGACCCCACCCAGCGGGCAACGGCATGGCTCGACGCGCTCTACGGCGGGCTGGTCGAACTCGCCGTGCCGCACCCCGTGCACGAGACGAGCACGTCCTGGTTGATGGCCTGCCGCACCCTGAACCAGCCCGGCTTCCCTCGCACACCGATGCTGGCGGCCTCCGTCGTGGTCCCCAAGATCGGCGGCTTCCCCTTCCACCCGGCATCGAGCGCGCCTTTCGCGGACCTGGAACCGGTGTCGCCGGAGGAGGCCGCTCGCCGGGTCACCGGCCAGAACCGCAGAATCAACGCCCGCGGCTGTGTCACCTCCGTCCACACCATGGTCGAAGGCAACCCGTCGGTCGCCCTGCCCTGGCAGCCGGCTCACGAGGCGCCCGGCTGGTGGAGCCGGCTGAATCGCCGCTACTTCCCGCGCTTCGAGCACGTACCCGTGAACGACTGGAGCGACATCGTCCGGGCCGTCCGGGGGCCGGGGCCGGGCACGCGCGGCGTGGTCTGGGTACGGCGAGAGGCCGGCGGGCAGGAGGTGACCGGGAACCTGATCCACGTGCACAACAACCGGGGGCAGGCAGTCTTCCTGGACGGGATCACCGCGGCCCTGGCCCGGCTCGACACGGAATCGGTGCGCGAACTGGTCCTCGTACGAGACTTGCCCTGACCCGCCCGCGTCGACCTCGCCGAGCGGCTGCGCGTGGGCGAGGAGACGGTGAGGACACACGTCAGCCGGATCCTGTCCAAACTGGGGCTGCGCGAGCGTACGCAGGCCGTGGTGACGGCCTACGAGACGGGGCTCGTCGTGCCGTGGACGAACTGACGGCGGGCGCGCGGCACGGGCAGCAGCCACCATGCCGCCGCCACCGACAACACCGCCCCGACCGCGATCCCTTCGAGCCGGGTGGGCAGCAGGCTCAGGGCGTCCTGGCCGAAGTAGCCGAGGAGGAGGGAGAGGGCGCAGGTCATTCCGGCAGCCCAGTAGGCGTAGTTGAGGGGCCGCAGCCACAACGCCACCGTGAGGACGCCGAACATCAGCGCCACGGAGACGTCGCCGGTGAAGCCGATCGCCGCGACGCCCGCGGCCAGCAGGGTGCCGACCGTGGCTCCGGCGAGGCGCTCGATTCCCTTGCGCAGTACGTCGGTTCGGCCGTGGTTGCCGCTGGCGGCGACGTACGCGGTGAGGACGACCCACGGCCAGTGGTCGTCGAAGAGGAGATGACCGAGGACGAAGGCGGCGGCGATACCGGCCGCCATCTGGAGGGCCATGCGGGTGCTGGGGCGGGGGTGGAGGCGGGAGCGGCGCGGTGGTTGTTCGGGGGCGGGTTCCGCACGCCAGTGGCGGGGCCCGAACCGGTCCCCCACCCCTTGCACCAACCACACCCCGCCGCACGCCACCGCCCCGACCAACGCCGCCCAGCCCCAAGTCACCAGCCCGCCCTGCGACTTGGGCGGCAGCGCGGGGCCGGGGACGACGAGGAGCGCCACGAGCGGGAGGGCGAGCAGAGTGCCGGCCTTGGTGGCGGCCGGGCCGTAGCGACGGATCCAGATGGCCAGCGCCATGCCCGCCGTGAAGACGGCGGCGCCGAGCGTGTAGTGGGAGGCGAGCAGCCTGCCGACGAAGATCGAGGCGCCGGCCGTGACGGGCAGCAGGACGAGCGCGGTGAGCCGGCGGCGGGTGTCGGCGGTGCGCTGGGAGCGGGCCAGGGTGAAGGACAGGGCGACCGCGAGGACGAGCACGTCGGTGTGGAGTCCGGCGGCACCCTCCAGCCAGAGGGCGACGCCCCAGCAGAGCAGCACGGCGGCCATCGTCAGGGCCGCTTCGTACGCGTTGCTTATTAGTTTTGCGGTCACTATCGCGATGATAGCGGGGTTATTGGGCTTTGAATAGTAAGACTGCGCGTACTATATCTGTCATGGATCATCTCTCCGAGGCCGCCCGCATCCGTCGTGGCGTCGTACGGCTGAACCGGCGGCTGCGGCAGGAGCGCGGCAACGAGGCCGGGCTCAGCCCGAACCAGCTGATCGTCCTCGGGCACCTGCACCGGCACGGGTCGGCCACCCCCGGCGAGGTCGCGGTGGCCGAGCGGCAGCGCCCGCAGTCCCTCACCCGCGTCTTCGCCGAACTGGAGACGGAGGGGCTGATCGCACGCGAGCCCGGCACCGTGGACCGGCGCCAGTCCGTCCTCACGCTGACGGCGAAGGGGCGGCACGCGCTGGACCGGGACATGGTCGAGCGGGATGTGTGGTTGGCGGGGGCGTTGGCGTCGCTGAGTGCTACGGAGCGGGGGGTGCTGGAGCTGGCGGGGGCGTTGATGGAACGGCTGGCGGATGCGGCCGCGGAGGAGACGGGGGAGGAGACCGGGGAGGCTGGAAAAGCCTGAGGGGGCAGAGTTCAGGCATCGAGGGATGATCGGCCTGTTCCCCTGTCCATTGACCCCCACCCGTTGAACGTCTCCGAGCGAGCCGTGCTGGAACACATCCTCTCGGCCGACTTCTCCGGTGCCGCCGAGTTGTACGGCCAGCTGGATCGGACGGAGGTCGTGGGCGTCTGGGCGGCCGGATCCGTGAGCGTCGACCTGCGGGTCAAGGAGCCGGTGCACCATGCGGCCATGGCAACCGAGTTGGTGCCCGTCGACCAAGTACAAGTGCGGGTCGCTGCGCGCTGACCGCCCCGATCGGGTTCAGAAGCCTCCGCCGAAGTCCCCTCCGCCGCCACCGTCCCCGCCGCCCCCGAAGTCCCCTCCCCCGCCGTCGCCGAAGCCCCCGCCGAAGTCGTTGGGGTCGAAGTTCGCGCCGGAGACGTCGCCGCCGTCGTAGCCGCCGCTGCCGAAGTCGCCGTAGCCCGTGCCGTAGTCGGAGGCGTAGGACGGGGCGGACATCATGCTGCCGAGGACCGTGCCGACGAGGAGTCCGGGGAGGAGGCCGCCGCCGAAGTAGCCGCCTGCCCAGGGGCCGTAGGCCGGGCCGGCGTCCCAGTACGGGCGGCGGCCGTAGTCCGTGTCGACCTCGCGGATCATCGGGTCCTGGCCGTCGGCGAGGCGGGCCTGGTCGGCCGCGCAGACCGGGACCTCGCGGGGTGCGCCGCCGGACGGGGTCCAGGTGGCGTCGGCGACCGAGGGGCCGTGGCGCGGGTCGAAGAAGCAGGGGGCGCGGCGCTCGGGCAGGGGGCGGCCCTCGCGGCGGGCGGCGAGTTGGGCGAGCGAGAAGCGGCCGTCCTCCAGGGCCTGGGTGACCGACCGGACGTCCTCGGGTTTCGTGGCCGCCGCCATGTACGACTTCGCCTGTTCGTAGGCGTCGAGGGCCCGTTCGTAGTCCGCGCGCATCGCGTCGTCGGCGCCGGGCTCCGCCGGGTGGAATTCGAGGCGGTCCAGTTCCTCGCCGAAGGCCGTGATGTCCTCGTCGACCACCACCCGCAGCTTGTCCAGCGCCGCGCGCTGCTCCTCCTGCCTGCGGCGGCGGCTGCGGCGTACGAGGGTGTACGCCCCCGCGCCGCCGGCCACCAGCACCCCGCCCGCGACGATCAGCGCTGTTCCGGAGACTCCCCCGCCGTTGTCCGAGGAGCCGCCCCAGGACGCCGGCGCCGAGCCGCCCATGCCGGCGAGGGCTCGGTCGGTGAAGTCGGCGAGCTGGGTCTTCGCGTCCTCGCCCTGCACGCTGCTGACCAGGTTCTTCACGGCGGCGTTCGACAGGACGGAGGAGTCCGCACGGGCGTCGAAACGGTCGCCGAGGCGGATCGCGTAGAGGTCGGTGACGCCGGTGGCGGTGCGGAGGTTCGTGAAGAGCTTCGCCGTCGGGTAGTCGGCGGGGAGGACCGTGATGAACACCGGCTTGTCCGCCTTCTTGATCCGCTGCGCGAGCGCGTCGGCGGACGACAGCCCGGAAGCCGCCGGGTCGACGTAGACGGGACCCTTGCGCAGGGCCTGCCCGATCGTCGAGACGCCGGTGTCCGCGGCGGCCGGGGACGCCATGGTCAGGGCGGCGAGCAGCAGGGCCAGCAGCAGCCCCGGGAGGCTTCGGGTCCGAATCACAGCCTTCATGATTCGACGCTACCCGACACCGGCTCCTCAGGCCGGATCGGTTACGTGATGGGAAAGTCGAAATAGGTGTCCGGATGCGGTTCTGATTTCAGTACGTAATGCCACCACTCGTTGTCATATGCGCTGAAACCGCAGGAATCCATGAGGGAGCGCAGATGGTGACGGTTTTCCGTCTCCGCATACGTGATCCCTTTCGCTCCATGGTGCGAGATGGAATCCATCAGGTCATGATGGCCACCCATGGGAGCCAGTTCACCGTTATCCAGGTGATACAGCGTCAAGTCAACCGTGCCGCCCCGGCTGTGGCCCGATCTGGCGGCCACGTACCCCTTCTCGAACATGGCGGCTCTGTCGATGTTCGGATAGTGGCGCGGCTTGGTCCGGTCGTCCTCGGGGCCGCGTGACCAGCGCAGGAAGCAATCCACGGCGCGTTGGGGGCGGTAGCCGTCCCAGAGGAGCAGGCCGAAGCCCAGGGTTTCGGCCTTTTCCTGCGCCTCTTCCAGGGCCGCGCACAAAGCCCTCGTACCGACAATGCGATTGGCCAGGTATCCGTCCACCGGTCTGCCGGTGAAGTTGTCCCAGGTGGCGTACTTGGCGTCCCAGCGTATTCCGGGTATGTGCTCGTCCACGAAGACGAAGTCGTCCTTCATCGGATTTTCCCCGCCAACTCCAATGCCGATGACACCAGTCGGTCGATCACCTCGGCGAGCGGCAGTCCCGCGGCTGCCATCATTCTCGGATAACGGCTGTACGAGGTCATTCCGGGCAGGGTGTTGACCTCGTTGAGGACCACTTCCCCGTCGCCCTTGAGGAACATGTCCACGCGTGCGAGTCCCCCGCATCCCAGGGCCCGGTACACCGCCTTCGCCGTCTCCTGGACGCGCGTGCGCGACTCCTCCGGGATATCGGCGGGGACGATCGCCGTCGAGTTCTCGGAACCGGTCTCGGGTTCGTCCTCCTGATGGATCCGGAAGAGTCCGTGGGACAGGGCGATGCGATCCACTTCGCCCACGACCACGTCCGGTTCGTTCCCCAGGACGGCGCAGCCGATCTCGCTGCCGACGACGGCCTCTTCGATCAGCACCTTCGAGTCGTACTGCCGCGCGAGGTCCACCGCACTGGGGAGTTCCCCTTTCCGGGACACCTTGCTGACCCCGAACGACGAACCCGAACGGGCCGGCTTCACGAAGACGGGATAGGTGAGCCGGTCGGGGTCGATGTCGTCCTCCTTGCCCGTGACGGTCCAGAAACTCGGTGTGGCGATACCCGCGCTTCCGGCGACGACGTAGGCGAGGGACTTGTCCATGCAGACGGCGGAACTCTGGACATCGCAGCCGACGTAGGGGATGCCGGAGAGCTCCAACAGGCCCTGTATCGCGCCGTCTTCGCCGAGCGTGCCGTGCAGGACGGGCAGTACGACGTCCACGCCGATCGTCTCGTATCGCCCCTGCTCCAGGACGAGCAGCCCGCGGACGCCCCTGTCCGGTGACAGCACGGCCGGACGGCACCGGCCATTTTCCCAGTCCGGGCCGGGCCCGTCGCAGAGCTTCCAGGCACCGCTCTTCGTGATCCCGATATAGAACGGTTCGTACTTCGCGGTGTCGAGATTCCGCGCGACCTCTTGCGCGGACTTGACAGAGACAGGGTGTTCTTCGGAGCACCCGCCGAACAGGATCGCGATCTTCAACCTAGCCATGCTGATCCCCGCTTTCGAATGCCAGACAGTTGGTGAGGGAGTTTTCGACCGTGTCCCTCAGGGCGTGGTCCGTGTAATAGGCGGTGTGCGGACTGATGAGCACGTTCGGCAACTCGTGCAGCCGCAACAACGTCTTGTTGTCGATGGGTTTGTTTCTGCGGTCGGCGTAGAAGATCCCTTCCTCTCCTTCGAGGACGTCCAGCGCCGCACCGCCCAACCGGCCGCTTTCCAGTGCCGCGGCAAGGGCCTCGGTGTCGAGCAGCGGACCGCGTCCGGTGTTGATGACGAACGCGCCGTATTTCATCCGCTCGATGCGTCGGCGGTCGAGGAGATGGCGCGTGTCCGCGGTGAGCGGTGCGTGGAGCGTCACGATGTCGCTCCGCCGCAGCAACTCGTCGAGCGGGACGTGGTCGGCGACCGTCTTGGGACGGCTGTCATGGGCCAGGACGCGACCGCCGAAACCCCGCAGCCTGGCCACAACAGCCGTACCGATACGCCCTGTTCCGACGACGCCGACGGTCAGGTCGCGCAGTTCCCTGCCGCGCACCCGGTTCAGCCTGTAGTCGTGCGCGTCCGTGCGGCGGACCGTGGATCTCGCGTTCCGTATCGCCATCAGCATCAACATCACCGTGTAGTCGGCCACGCTGTCGGGTGAATAGGCGATGTTCTCGACAGTTATACCGACACGGTTCGCGTAGTCCACGTCGATGTGGTTACGGCCGATGCTCCTCGTGGAGATGTACGCCACGCAGGCTCGACTGAGCGCGAGAAGAACGGAGTTCGTGATCGGCGTTTTGTGGCTGACGCTGACACACCTGTTTCCGGAGGCCAGTTGAGTGTTCGCTTCGGATACCGGCGCCTGGGTGATGGTCGGGACGACACCGAAGCGGGGTGCCAACTCCCGGAACATTGCGGCCTCGTCCTGTCCGCAGCCATAAATCGTGATGCCCGTCATTCGTTCAGTCAAGGTGATGTGGTGTTGCCCGCGCGTATGCCGTTTTCGATACGTCGGCGATATGTGCCCGGCGCCTCATATAGAGGTCGAACGCCCGGTAGACCAACGGCCGCAGCGGCAAGTCCCACTCCCCGACGTACCGCACCGCCTGACCCCCGGTACCGACCTTGAACCGGACCAGCCCGACGTGCGGGTCGTCCGCGTCGAGGGTGGGGGTGATGCCGCGCAGGTCGTAGACGTCGCAGCCGGCTGCCGACGCGTCGCGGATCATCGCCCACTGGCAGGCGTTGGAGCCGCGTACCTCGCGCTTCTCGGTGGAGGAGGCGCCGTAGGAGTACCAGGCGTGGGCGCCGACGCGGACCAGGATCGTGGCGGCGACCAAGTCGCCCTGGTGGTGGGCCAGATAGAGCTTGATCCGGTCGGGGTCCTCGGCGCTCAGTGCCGCGAACATGGTCTCGAAGTAGCGCAGCGGGCGGGGTGTGAAGTGGTCGCGCTCGGCGGTGTGGACGTAGAGGTCGTGGAACACCTTCAGGTCCCGACCGAGCGTGTCCTCGACCTGGGCCCCGGCCGCAACCCCGGCCATGCCCCCGACCGTGACCTCGACCCCCTCCTTGGCCGCCTTCTTGATGTTGCGCCGCCAGAGCTGGTTCATGCCCTTGAGGAGGTCGTCCTCGGTTCGGCCGGCCAGGGGGATCTCGTACTTGAACTGCGGGTGCCCGACGCCGAAGCCGTCCGCCGGGCTCTGCGGCAGCCAGCCGGCGTCCCTGAGTCGGCCCGTCACGCGGGCGCCGACCGGGTCGAGCCACTGGGCGGACAGCTCCGTGAGTCGCCGGACGCCCGAATCTGCGAGGCCCTCCTTGACCTGGGCCGCGCTCCAGATGTTCGTGCACACCGGCGGCCCGAGCCGTATCGCGAACGCGCCGTGCCTCTTGAGATACGTCGCCAACGGGTCGAGCCACGCGTCGATCTCGCCGGTCCAGTCGATGACCGGGCCCTCGGGGAGGTAAGCCAGCGTGAAACGGTCGAGCTTCGGCACCGGGCGGTGCAACACGAGCCCGGCACCGACCAGTTGACGCCCGTCGTACCAACCGAGGGACTCGCTGCGCCACTCGGTCTTGACGCGGCCCCACGCCGGGGTCTGCAGAAAACTGACCGACCGCTGCATCCGCACGAACGCCAGGTGCTCGGCGGCGCCGATCGGGCCAACGGTCAGACTCACTGGTTCACTGAAGGACATGTCTTCAGTCAAGGCAGCGCGGTGTTGCCGACGCGTATGCGGTTTTGAATACGCGCGCGATATGTGACCGACCGTCGCTCACCAACTGATCCGGGCCGCCACCGGCAAGTGATCGCTACCGGTCTCAGGCAGCACCCACGAACTCCGCGGCCGCACCCCCCGTACCAGAATCTGGTCGATGCGTGCGATCGGGAAGGACGCCGGCCAGGTGAAGCCGAAGCCGTTCCCGGCCGTTTCCTGGGCCGAGCTCAGCCGCGAGGTGAGGCCGTGGAACGCGCGGTCGTCCGTGGTGCCGTTGAGGTCACCGAGCACTACGACCCGCTTGTTCGGCTCGGCGGCGATCACCTTGGCCAGCGCGCGTGCGCCGAAGTCCCGCGAGTCCGTCCAGAATCCGTTCCTGGGCATGACCCGCACGGACCCCAGGTGCGCCACGTACACCGCCAGCGGCCCGTGGTCCGTGGCCACCGTGGTGCGCAGCGCCCGGATCTCGTCCTCCGCCTCCGAGTCGGCCGGCCGGGTCTTCGCCAGCGGCCCGACATCGCCCCGTACGACATTGACCGGCCGGGTGTCCGACAGCGGCAGCTTGCTCCACAGCCCCACCGTGCCCTGCACCGCGTGGTACGGGTACACCTTCGCCAGCCCCTTCTCGTACGTCCCCCGGGCCTGCTCGGTCAGCTCCTCCAGCGCGAGCAAGTCCGCGCCGGAGACGGCCAGTTCGCGGGCGGTACCGGCCGGGTCGGGGTTGCCGGCGCCGACGTTGTGACTGACCACGGTGAGGTCGCCGCCCGGGTGGGACTTGTCGGTGAGCAGCCCGCCGAAGAGGCTCAGCCACACCGTGACCGGCAGCACCAGCGCGACCACCGCGGCGGCGGACCGGCGCCACAACGCTCCGGCCAGCAGCACCGGCATGAACACGCCGAACCACGGCAGGAGGTTCTCCACCAGACTGCCGATGCCGTCGACGTTCGGGACCTGGGCGTGCAGCAGCATGACCAGTCCGAGCAACAGGGCCAACGCCGCGAGCACCGGACCACGCTTCCAGGGCCCCGGCCGGGAGCCACTGCGGATCACCCGACGGACCCGCGCACGCCAGTCCCCGGCGCCGGCGCCGGCGCCCGCGCAGCCCTGTCCGGCGTCCGAGCGATCGACACCACCCGGTCCGGTCTCCGAGCGATCGACACCATCCGGACCGGTCCCCGAGCGATCGACACCGCCCGGTCCGGCCCCCGCCGCGCCCGCCATGGCCGCCACACCCGCCGTATACACCGCGCCCGCCACACCCGCCGTATACACCGCGTCCGCCACGCCCGCCGTATCCACCCCGTCAGCTGCCTCCGCCGCATCCACCCGCGCCATCGCCCGTCCTCGCTCGCTGCCGTTCACTTCCGCATCCTCGGGCAGCCCGGTGTTGCCGGCGCGTATGGGGTTTTCGATACGCGGACGATATGTACCGACTCCTAGCATTGAACCCATGCGTGTGCTGATCGTCGAGGACGAGCCCTATCTGGCAGAAGCCATCCGCGACGGCCTGCGCCTGGCGGCGATCGCGGCCGACATCGCCGGTGACGGGAACACCGCTCTGGAGCTGCTGAGCGTCAACAGCTACGACATCGCCGTCCTGGACCGCGACATCCCCGGCCCCTCCGGCGACGAGGTCGCCCGCCGCATCGTCGCTTCCGGCAGCGGCATGCCGATCCTCATGCTCACCGCCGCCGACCGTCTCGACGACAAGACCACCGGGTTCGAACTCGGCGCCGACGACTACCTCACGAAGCCTTTCGAACTCCAGGAACTCACGCTCCGGCTCCGGGCACTCGACCGCAGGCGCGCCCACAACAGGCCCCCCGTGCGGGAGATCGCGGGCCTGCGCGTCGACCCGTTCCGCAGAGAGGTCTACCGGGACGGCCGCTATGTCGCGCTGACCAGGAAGCAGTTCGCCGTGCTCGACGTGCTCGTCGCCGCCGAGGGCGGTGTCGTCAGCGCCGAGGATCTGCTGGAGCGGGCGTGGGACGAGAACGCCGACCCGTTCACCAACGCCGTGCGCATCACCGTCTCGGCACTGCGCAAGCGGCTCGGCGAACCCTGGATCATCACCACCGAGCCGGGCGTCGGCTACCGCATCGACACTCAGCCGGCGGCCGGACACCAGGGAGAAGACCGTGGATAGGCCACCCGGGTTGAGCGTTCGCCTCAAACTCACCCTCAGCTACGCCGGATTCCTCATGGTGGCCGGTGCCCTGCTGCTCGCGGCGGTGTGGGTGTTCCTCCTGCGTTATGTCCCCGACCGCGCGATGCTCATCAACCCCGACGACCAGCCCACGCATGGTGTTTTTCCCATCCGGTCCGCCCTCCTGGACGTCTTCGCTCCGCGGGCAGCCGCGGTACTGGCGTTCCTGCTGGTGTTCGGCCTCGTGGGAGGGTGGATCCTCGCCGGCCACATGCTCACCCCCCTGACCCGGATCACCTACGCCACCCGCATGGCCACGACCGGATCGCTCTCCCACCGGATCCGGCTACCGGGCCGCAAGGACGAGTTCCGCGAACTCGCCGACGCCTTCGACACGATGTTCGCGCAGCTCGAAGCACACGTCGCCGAACAGCGGAGATTCGCGGCCAACGCCTCGCACGAGTTGCGCACCCCGCTGGCGATCTCGAAAGCACTTCTCGACGTGGCCCGTACCGATCCGAACCACGACACCCGCGAACTCGTCGACCGCCTCCACGCTGTCAACACCCGGGCCATCGACCTCACCGAGGCGCTGCTCCTGCTCAGCCGCGCCGAGCGGCGGCCCTTCACCCGAGAACGAATCGACCTGTCCCTCCTGGCGGAAGAGGCCACCGAAACACTCCTCCCCCTCGCCGAAAAGCACGGCGTCACCATCGAGACCGGCGGCGACATCGCCCTCACGGGCGGATCGCAGCCGCTCCTGCTCCAACTGACCACGAACCTCGTGCAGAACGCGATCGTCCACAACCTGCCCGAGCAGGGCACCGTGTGGGTGACCACCGCCGTCCACCCCAAGTCCGTGATCCTCACGGTCGAGAACACCGGCGACCTGCTCACCCCCCACCAGGTCTCGACCCTCACCGAGCCCTTCCAGCGCGGCACCGAACGCCTCCACACCGACCACTCGGGAGTCGGCCTCGGCCTGGCGATCGTCAAAACCATCACCGGCGCACACGACGGCACCCTCGCCCTCACCCCGCGCACCGCCGGCGGCCTCCGCATCACCGTGGAACTACCCGCCAACTGACCGCACCCCCCACGCCGTTGAGGCCGCAGGGGGTGCGGGAACCACCGAACAGGGCAGGCCCTAGGCCGCCCGGTACGCCTCCTCCAACTTCTTCACGGCCGCCGCGTACTTCCCGGTCAGCAGCAGATGGTCCGCGTCGGCGAACGGCTTGGACACCGCCGCCGTGACGTTCTGCCCCACCTTCGCCTGCACGATCAGCCGCGCCTTGGTGACGAGCGCCTTCCCCGCCTCCGCCGCACGCGCCTTCTCCGCTACGGCCGCTGCCGCGCCGAGCGCCTTCAAGGTGGTCGCGCCACCCGTCGGCGCCTTCGTCAGCGTCGTCAGACCCCAGCCGTACGGGAACTGCGGATCGTACGACGTGTCGCCGACGTTGATCGGCAACTGGGACTCCGACTTCGGCCAGGTGACCGGGAGTTGACCGGTGAAGGACCGCTTTCCGTAGAGGACGTCGGCCACGCCGTCGCCCTCCGTGCCCGGCAGCCAGGAGGCCACCACGGCGTCGATCTTGGGGAGTTGGTCGCCGATGAGCTGCGGGCGCCCGGAGACGATCAGCACCGCGCACTTCATCGCCGCGCACACCTTGTCCACGGCTGCCTGGTCGGCCGGGGTGAGGGTCAGGTCGTTGCCGTTGCCGACGTCTCCGATGCCCTCGGCGTACGGGGTCTCGCCTACGACGACCACGCCCACGTCATAGCCACTCGTGGCGGCGGAGGCATCCTTGGAGTAGGTGACATTCCCGCCGGCGTTCTTCATGCCCTGGAGGATCGTCGTGCCGGTGGTGTTGGTGCCGGACGCGCCCTGCCAGGTGATGGTCCAGCCGCCGGTCTGGTTGCCCAGGTCGTCGGCGTTGGAACCGGCGACGTAGACCTTCTGCGACTTCTTCAGCGGCAGCACGCTGCCCGCGTTCTTCAGCAGCACCTGCGACTCGGCCGCCGCCTGCCGCGCCACGGCCCGGTGCGAAGTCGAGCCGATCTGGGCCGCGTTGCTCGTGTCGGCGTACGGCTTCTCGAAGAGGCCGAGCTTGAACTTCTGGGTGAGGATGCGCGATACGGCGTCGTCGATCCGCTTCTCGGTGACGTGACCCGCCTTCACCTCGGCGATGAGCGTCGAGCTGAAGTCCTTGTAGCTGTACGGGACCATCATCATGTCGACGCCCGCGTTGACCGCCGTGTCGACGTGCGAGGCGTAGTCGCCGGGGAGTTGGTCGATGGCGTTCCAGTCGCTGATGACGAAGCCGTCGAAGCCCATCCGGTTCTTGAGGACGCCGTTGATCATGTCGGCGCGGGCGTGCATCTTCACCGGGCCCAGGCCGTCGCCGACGATGTCGAGCGAGGAGTAGGACGGCATGACCGTGCCGATGCCCCGGTCCACCGCGGTCTGGTACGGCGCCAGGTGGATGGCCTCCAACTGCTGCCGGGTGACCGTGGTGACGCCCTGGTCGATGGTGTACGTGCCCGTCGTGGAGGAGCCGTACGCGGTGCCGCCGTCGCCGACGAAGTGCTTGGCGGTGGCGAGGACCTTGTCGTCGTCCTTCAACTGCTTGCCGTTCGCGGCGCCTTGGAGGCCCTGGATCATCGTCTCCATGGACTGCACGAGCGCCGGGTCCTCACCGAACGACTCGTAGGAGCGGCCCCAGCGTTCGTCACGGGTGACGCAGAGGCAGGGGGCGAAGTCCCACGGGACGCCGGTCGAGCGGACCTCACTGGCCGTCACCGTGCCTGTTTTCTCGGCGAGTTGGGGGTCGCGGGTGGCGCCGATGCCGATGTTGTGCGGCATGATCGTGGCGCCGGCCAGGTTGTTGTGACCGTGCACCGCGTCGACGCCGTAGATCAGCGGGATCTGGAACCGGGTCGCCTGCGCCCGGAGTTGGAACGAGTCGATCATCTTCGCCCAGGCCGCGGCCGTGTTGGGCGTGGGGGTCGAGCCGCCGCCGGAGAGCAGTGAGCCGAGGTCGTAGGTGGCGATGTCACCGCCGGTCCCCACGCCGCCGCGCTCGGCCTGGGTCATCTGCCCGGCCTTCTCCTCCAGCGACATGCGCTTCACGAGGTCGGCGACGCGCTTCTTGATCGGCAACTTGCTGTCCAGGTACGGCAGTCCGTGCGCGTCGATGACGACCTGCGGGGCCTCGGTCGGGGCCTTGGCGCCGGTGACCGTGAGCTTCAGCGGAATCGTCTCGGCGTTCTCGGCCGACTTCCCCTTGAGCGTGCGGACCTTGACGGTCTGGGTGGTGCCGGACGCGGTGCCCGCCGGGAAGGTGAGTGTGCCGGAGACCGGGGTGTAGTCCTTGCCGGAGGTGGCGGTACCGGTCGCGGTCGACTCGTAGGCGACGGTCACCGGGTCGTCCAGCGGGACGGCGCCGGTGGTGGCGACGGTGACCTTGACCGCGGCCGTACCGCCCTCCTTGACCGGGTAGACGGCCGAGTCGGTGGTGACGGAGGCGCGCAGGGACTGGTCGGCCTTGCCGTACAACTCGACGTCGTCCATGGCGAATTGGCCGTGCGGCACACCGACCGGGAGGGTGACCGCGTAGCCCCACATCTGGGTCAGGCCGAGGACGTGGTCGATGCCGCCGACGGGCTGGTAGTCCGTGCGGTAGACGAAGTTCGTGAACGGGATCTCGATCTGCTTCCAGCCCGTGAAGTCGTCCGTGAAGGACGTCGTCCACAGCTCGGAGGCCTCGCCGTTCGCGCCGCCGTCCTTGATCTCGAAGTTGGTCGCCTTGCCGGTGTTCTGGCCGTCCCACCAGAAGCGGATGCCCTGGTGGGCGGACCAGTCGTGGCCGGGCTCGGTCGCGGCGTAGTCGTGGGTGAAGCCGCCGTAGCCGCTGATGTCGTACGTCCCGCTGAGAACTTTCGCGCCCTCGGGGGCGTCCGGTCTCGCGGTCAGGGCGAGTTGGGGCGGGTCGTCGGTGTCACCGCCCCAGGTGAAGATGCCCTCGGCGGGCTGGCTCGCGAAGGGCACCTCGCCCTCGAAGCGGTCGACGGGGGTGGGGGCTGGGTCTGCGGCGGCTGCCGCCTGGGACACGGCGGCCGGTGACAGCAGCGCGGCGCACAGGGCGGTGGAAACGAGCAGGGCGGTTCTTGGCATGGACCTTCCCTCGGCTCTGGAGCTCTGGTTCACTCTGGGTTCGCACAGTTCACTCATGACTTAGATCACGCCGTGAGTTAACTAACGGCCCGCAGACCCGTCAAGACATCTCGTCAGGAAGGGCTAACGCATCCATGTCCAGGAGAACCCCCCGCACGGCCCGGCTGCTGCTCGCCGGACTGCTCTCCGTGGCCGGCTTCACCGCGGCCGTACCCCCCGCGCACGCGGCCGGTGAACAGGTCACGGCCTGGCTCACCACCACCGACGACACCGGCGGACGGCATGTCGTCCGCGGCCTCCAGGCCCAGACGCCGTTCGCCTTCCAGTCGGGCACCGGCGGCACGGGCGAGAACATCACCGTCGACGAGAACACCCGCTACCAGACGTTCACCGGGGGCGGCGCGTCCTTCACGGACACCGCGGCCTGGCTGATGAACAGCAGCGGCGCGCTGTCGGCGGCGACCCGGAACGCGACCATGCAGAAGCTGTTCTCGCCCACGGACGGGATCGGCCTGTCGTTCCTGCGCAACCCGATGGGCGCCTCGGACCTGGCCCGCTACGGGTACTCGTACGACGACGTGGCGTCCGGCCAGACCGACCCCAACCTCACCTCGTTCTCGATCGCGCACGACCTCGCGGACGTGGTGCCCCTGACCAAGCAGGCGCTCTCGCTCAACCCGTCTCTGACTGTCATGGCCTCGCCATGGACGGCACCGGCCTGGATGAAGGACAGCGGGTCGCTCAACGGCGGCTGGCTGAAGTCCGAGGACTACGCGGCCTACGCCAACTACTTCGTCAAGTACCTCCAGGCGTACAAGGATCAGGGCGTTCCGGTCTCGTACGTGACCGTCCAGAACGAGCCGACCTGCTGCTCCGGCTACCCGTCGATGAGCTGGAACGCGTCCGGGCTCGCCTACTTCACCAAGAGCGAGCTGCTGCCGAAGCTCAACGCGTCCGGCCTGACGACGAAGGTGCTGGCGCACGACTGGAACTGGGACGTGTACGACTCGTACGCGGCCCCGACCGTGGACGATGCGGCCGTCCGCTCCAACCCCAACTTCGGCGGGATCGCCTGGCACGGCTACGGCGGTGACATCGCCAAGCAGACCACCGTCCACAACCAGTACCCCACCCTCGACGCCTTCGGCACCGAGCACTCCGGCGGCACCTGGATCGCCAACCAGCAGCGCGAGGACATGAACAACATCATCGACTACACCCGCAACTGGGCGAAGTCGGTGACCAAGTGGTCGCTGGCCGTGGACCAGAACATGGGCCCGCACAACGGCGGTTGCGGAACCTGCACCGGGCTGGTCACCGTGCACAACGGCGACAGCGCGAGCGGGACCGTCGACTACACCATCGAGTACTACACGATGGGCCAGCTGACCAAGTTCGTACGGCCGGGCGCCCAGCGGATCGCCTCCACGGCGTCCACCAACGTGCCGAACGTGGCATGGCGCAATCCGGACGGTTCGAAGGCGCTGATCGCGTACAACGACGCCTCGACCGCGAAGACCGTCACCATCAACTGGGGTGGCCAGCACGCGACTTACTCTCTGCCGGGCAAGACGTCCGCGACGTTCACGTGGGCGGGCACGCAGGCCGGGGGCGGCAGCCAGACCGGCGCGTTCGTCGGCCTCGGGAGCAAGTGCCTCGACGTGGCCGGGGGTTCGGCCACCAACGGCACGGCCGTCCAGGTCTACGACTGCAACTCCTCGACCGCTCAGCAGTGGACCGTGGGGACCGATGGCACGGTGCGCTCGCTCGGCAAGTGCCTTGACGTGACGTCGGCTTCGACGGCTGACGGGGCGAAGGTGCAGCTCTACGACTGCAATGGAACCGCCGCGCAACAGTGGTCGTACAACGCGACCACCGGTGATGTGGTGAATACGGCGGCCAACAAGTGCCTTGATGTCACGGGCAATACGTCTACGAACGGGACTCGGGCGCAGATCTGGACGTGCACGGGGGCCGCCAACCAGAAGTGGCATCTGCAGTAGGTTTTCGCCCCCGCCGCCCCTACCCGTCCCATCCTTCTGGGGCTCCGCCCCAGGCCCCGCTCCTCAAACGCCGGAGGGGCTGAAAATCAGCCCCTCCGGTGCTCAACCGGACTGGATTTTCCTGGGCTGAGAATCAGCTCCTCCGGCGTTCGGCTCTCTTACTCCGCCGGCTCGACTCCCGCGCGCAGCAGGCCGTACGTGTACGCGTCCGCCAGGGCCTGCCAGGACGCGGCGATGACGTTTTCCGCGACGCCTACCGTCGACCACTCCGCCGAGCCGTCGGACGTGGCGATCAGGACGCGGGTCGTGGAGGACGTGCCGTGCTTGCCCTCCAGGATGCGGACCTTGTAGTCGACGAGCTCCAGCTTGGCGAGCTGGGGGTAGATCTTCTCCAGGGCGACGCGCAGGGCGCTGTCGAGGGCGTGGACCGGGCCGTTGCCTTCCGCCGTGGCGACGATGCGCTCGCCCTTCGCGAAGAGCTTGACCGTGGCCTCGTTGGCGTGGGTGCCGTCGGGGCGGTCCTCGACGATCGCGCGCCAGGACTCGACCTCGAAGTACGAGCGGGCCTTGCCCTCCGCTTCCGCGCGGAGGAGGAGTTCGAAGCTCGCGTCCGCCGCCTCATACGTGTAGCCCTTGAGCTCGCGCTCCTTGACCCGGCCGACGACCCGGCCGACCAGCTCGCGGTCGCCGCTGATGTCGACGCCGAGTTCCTTGCCCTTGAGCTCGATCGACGCGCGGCCCGCCATGTCGGAGACCAGCATCCGCATGGTGTTGCCGACCTGCTCGGGGTCGATGTGCTGGTACAGGTCCGGGTCGACCTTGATCGCGGAGGCGTGCAGTCCGGCCTTGTGCGCGAACGCCGAGACGCCGACGTACGGCTGATGCGTGGACGGGGTGAGGTTCACGACCTCGGCGATCGCGTGCGAGATCCGGGTCATCTCACGGAGCTTTCCGTCGGGCAGCACCTTCTTGCCGTACTTCAGCTCCAGAGCCGCTACGACGGGGAAGAGGTTGGCGTTGCCGACGCGCTCGCCGTAGCCGTTCGCCGTGCACTGGACGTGGGTCGCGCCCGCGTCGACGGCGGCGAGGGTGTTGGCGACCGCGCAGCCCGTGTCGTCCTGGGTGTGGATGCCGAGCCGGGCGCCGGTGTCGGCGAGGACCGTGGAGACGACCGCCTGGATCTGCGCCGGGAGCATCCCGCCGTTGGTGTCGCACAGGATCACGACGGACGCGCCGGCCTGGGACGCCGTACGGACGACGGCCTTGGCGTACTCGGGGTTGGCGCGGTAGCCGTCGAAGAAGTGCTCGCAGTCGACGAAGACGCGGCGGCCCTGGGCGGCCAAGTGGGAGACGGTGTCGCGGACCATCTCCAGGTTCTCGTCGAGGGTGGTGCGCAGGGCCAGTTCGACATGGCGGTCGTGCGACTTCGCGACGAGGCAGATGACCTCGGTTCCGGCCTCCAGGAGCGCCTTGACCTGCGGGTCCTCGCTCGCCTTCGCTCCCGCTCGCCGGGTGGCGCCGAACGCGACCAGCTGCGCGTGCTTGAAGTCGATCTCCTGCCGGGCGCGGGCGAAGAACTCGGTGTCGCGCGGGTTGGCACCCGGCCAGCCGCCCTCGATGAAGCCCACGCCGAAGTCGTCCAGGTGCCGTGCGATGGCCAGCTTGTCCGCGACGGTGAGGTTGATGCCCTCCCGCTGCGCGCCGTCACGCAGGGTCGTGTCGAAGACGTGGAACGAATCGTCGAGTTCGCTGGTTTCCGTCATGGTCTCTGGCTCCTGAGGATCTGAATCTCGGTCTGTACCGGAATGACCGGCTCCACCGTCCCTCAATGATCCCTCGCACTGTTTTCCCGGCTGCGGGTGGGCCAGAAAAGCGAAAAACCCCTCGCGGGTGCGAGAGGTCTGCGCGCGGGTCGAGTGACGACGGTGGCCGCCCGTACCTGGTCGTACGAGGCGGTCACTGCGGACCGGCGCGCCTGCTGCCAATAATCGTGGCGAACGAGAACACGGACGCAGTCTGGCACACCCCGCGTCCGTGCTCACCGTCCGTCTCATGATGCGAACAGCCGGTTGATCAACTCGCCTGGCGGATGAACACGTCCGACACCCCGTTGGTGTCCCCAGTCACCAGATCGGGGGACGCCGACTCGAACGCCACGACTGTGCCGTCGTCATTGACGGAGGGATGCAGGGCCGGGAGATCGTTACGGCCGCCCCAACGGTCGGCGCTCATCAACTGCCGCTTGCCGGTGGAGAGTTCGATCAGGTACACGGAACCCCCCGCGGTGTACGCGACCCGCGCACCGTCCCCGGAGAGCGAGGGCTCCGCTCCCTTGGCGACCCGGGTCGTGGTCCCGGCGTCGAGATCACGGACGTAGACGTCCCTGCCGTGCTGGAAGGCGACCTTGCGCCCGTCCTCGCTGACGGAAGGCGCCGATGCCTTGTCGCCGGCCTTCTCCAGGGTGCCGGTGTCCAGGTCGCGGACATAGACGGCGCCGCCCTGCTCGAAGGCGATGTACCGGCCGTCGTAGCTGATGGACGGGTTGGTCGCCGCCTTGCCGGTGGGGGCGCTGACCACGTCGTCGGCGCCGCCGTTGAAGGTGAAGCGGTAGATCCGGGGCTGGGGCGCGGGGTCGGTGGAGGTGGCGGGCAGGGTGGCGGCGTAGGTGATCCACCGGCAGCCGGGTTCCATCGCGGGCTGTCCCATCCAGGTGAAGCGGGCGCCCTGGTAGGAGGCGAGGCCGGTCAGCTTTCCGACCGAGCGGTTGCGGATGAAGACCTCCGGGGCGCCGTCGGTCGCGTGCGACGCGACATAGCCGACCATGCGTCCGCTGGTGCAGGGTGTGCCTTCGGACGAGGGTTTCTGGGTGGCGTCGTTGACCTGGGAGATGCCTCCTGGCGCGTTGACGAAGACACTGCCGTCCGACGCGAAGGAGAGGTTGCGGCCGTCCGCCATCACCGGGTCGTGGGACGCGACGGTGCGCTGCTGACCGTCCCGCGTGAGGCTGATCCGTTCGGTGACGTACGGCATCGGGGCCGGGTGCGTGCCGAGTCGGCCCGAGTAGACGAACACGTCCGACTCCCCGTTGGTGTCGTCCGGCACCAGGTACGACACCGACGAACTGAACGTCACCGTACGGCCGTTGGCGGTCAGCACGTCCGATCCGGTCTGGCTGCCCCATGGGAGGGCGGCGCCCTTCCGCCCGGTCCGCAGGTCGCGCACCCGCGTGCCGTCCTCGCCCGAGACGACGGCGTACCGGCCGTCCGCCGTGACCGACTCCGGACGCCCCTCGGCCACGCGCCACGACTTCCCCGTGCGCAGGTCATGGACGTACAGACCGCCCTCGGCGTAGAGGAGAACGCGGCGGCCGTCCCCGGTGACACGGACCAGGTAGGCGGCGCCGAGGCCCGTGTCGACCTGGGTCCGCTCGCCCGTCGCCCGGTCCTTGACGTAGACGTCAGCCGGGTCGTCCTCGGAGCCGGTGCGGATGCCGTACGCGATCCGCTTGCCGTCGCCGCTCACCGAGGCGCCGTTCTTGTCGCCCTCCTCGGCCGGTGAGACCAGTTCGTCGGTGCCGGTGGCCGTGTCGCGGACGTAGAGGAGCCGGGTGGCGTCCGGGCCGTTGCGGTTGCCGAGGGTGTACGCGACGTGCGTGCCGTCCGGGCTGAGGGACTCCACGCGGCCCAACTCGTTTGATCCGGGCGGGTTTTCGGGCCACAGCCTCGTCGAGCTGCCGGTGCCGCGGTCGTACAGGTAAGGGGCCGTGAAGCGGGTGCCGGCGGAGTACGCGACCCGGCTCCCGTCCGCGCTCAACACCGGTGCGCTGTACGTGTGTCCGGGCCCGAGGTCGATCGCGGTCACTCCGCCGGTGGCCAGGTTCTTCACCCGCAGGCACGAGAAGGAGCGTGCGCAGCCGAAGCTAGGCGCGGTCGACGTGAACGCCACGGACCGGCCGTCGGCGCTGATCGCGGCCTCGGCGGACGACCCGTCGGCCTGGCTGCCGTCGGCCGCGGTGCTGACCCGTTCCGCACCGGGCGGCCGGTGCGGTGCCGCGTCGGCCGGGACGGCGGCGGCACCCAGCGCGAGGAGCAGCGCGGCCCCCAAGGACATGGTGGAGGTACGTCTGGACATCAACATGGCTTCCCCCGAAACCTCGTCGTCCCCCGGTCCCTCACCGGGAACTCACAGGGATGCAAGCGCACCGGGCTCCACAGGGTCAATCGGTCGTATTGCGTACAACCGGGACGGAAGGTCACGCGTCCGCGAGCAGCCCCTCGTCGAGGAACTCCCGTACATGGCCGAGAACTTGCTCCCGGTCCGTGCCCCGCAGCCCGATCGCCACGTGGATGGAGAAACCGTCGAGGAGAGCGCGGAGACGGGCGGCGAAACGGTCCGGGTCGACGGCCCGGAACTCACCCCGCGACACACCCTCCGCGATCAGCGCGACCAGGTCGCGGTGCCAGACGCCCTCGATGGCGGCCTGCCGGTCGCGGGCGTCGTCATCGGCGTTCTGCGAACGGTTCCAGACCTCCAGCCACAGGGTCCAGTGCGGATCGCGGTGCCCTTCGGGGACGTACAGGTCGACGTACGCGTCGACGCGCTCGCGGACCGTCGCCCCCGTACGGGTGAGCAGGCGTCCGCGCTCGGCGCCCAGCCTGCCCTCGCTCCACTCCAGGGCCTGGAGCAGCAGTTCGTCCTTGGAGTGGAAGTAGTAGAGGAGATGGCCGCTGCTCATGCCGACCTCACGGCCGAGCGCCGCCATGGTGAGCTGCTCCAGGCCACGTTCGGCGATCATGCCCATGGCTGCGGCGAGTACGTCCTCGCGCGGCGGCGCGTTCTTCCGCGCACCGGCCATCCCGACTCCTCCGGCCCTAGATCTTCGGCTGCTGCTGGGTGATGCAGTGGATGCCTCCACCGCCCGCGAAGATCGTACGGGCGTCCACCAGCGTGACCGTCCGCCCTGGGAACAGCCGGCGGAAGATCCCGGCCGCGATCTCGTCACGCGGGTCGTCGAAGGCGCAGAGGACGACCCCGCCGTTGCAGAGGTAGTGGTTGATGTAGGAGTAGTCGGCCCAGTGGCCGTCGGCCTCCAGGACGGTCGGGGCGGGCACCTCGACGACCTCCAGCCTCCGCCCGCGCGCGTCCGTTTGCGCCTTCAGCAGGCCGATGACCTCCTTGGTGATCTCGTGGTCGGGGTGCGCCGGGTCCGGCTGGTGATGCGCGACCACGACACCGGGGCGGGCGAACGCGGCGACGATGTCCACATGCCCCAACGTCCCGAATCCGTACGGGGGATAGTCGCCGCTGAGACCGCGCGGCAGCCAGATCGCCTTGTGGGTGCCGAGGTGGGCGTGGATCTCCGCCTCGACCTCCGCCTTCGTCCAGCCGGGGTTGCGCTCGGGGCCGAGCTGGACCGTCTCCGTGAGCAGCACCGTCCCCTCGCCGTCGACGTGGATCGCGCCACCCTCGTTGACGAGTTTCGAGGCGTACGTCGTCGCGCCCGCGAGGTCCGCGACGTACGAGCCGATCTTCGCGTCGTGCTCCCAGCGGGCCCAGCCCTGAGCGCCCCAGCCGTTGAACGTCCAGTCCACGGCGGCCAGTTCGTGACCATCGGTGACGAACGTGGGGCCGATGTCCCGCATCCACGCGTCGTCCAGCTCGCGCTCGACCAGGTCGACGTCCGGGCCGAGCAGCTCACGCGCCGACTCACCCTGCCCCGGCCCGTGCACCATCGTCACCGGTTCGAAGCGGCGCACGGCGCGGGCGACGGAGGCCCAGGCGGCGCGGGCCTCCGCCAGCTCCTCCTCGTTGGAGAAGGTCGGGTTGGGTCCGGGCCAGGCCATCCAGGTGCGCTCGTGCGGGGCCCACTCGGGCGGCATACGGAAGCTCATCAGAAGTCCTAAGTCTCAAGTTCTGAGTTCTAGAGGAAGTAGAGGCGGTTGAGGGAGACGGACTCGGCCGGTTCGGAGCGGAACGGTTCGCCGTCGAGGGTGACCAGGCCGGTGCGCTGGTCCACATCGACCGCTCCGGTACGGGAGTTGAGCCGCAGGTCGGCGGGCCCGATGCCCCGGGTGCCGCGAACTGCCACGCGTCGGCGCCGAGTTGGCATCGAGTCGTTGCCCTGGTCCAGGGCTGCCTGGGCCACGAACGCCACGGAGATGTCGGCGGGTGTCGAACCGTGCGCGCCGAACTGCGGTCCCAGGACGAGGGGTTCGCAGGTGTCGGTCGCCGCGTTGGGGTCACCGACCACGCCGTAGGCCGGGAACCCGGACTTCAGGACGAGCTGCGGTTTGGCGCCGAAGTACTCGGGCCGCCACAGCACGATGTCCGCGAGCTTGCCGACCTCGATGGAGCCGACCTCGTGCGAAAGTCCGTGTGCGATCGCGGGGTTGATGGTCAGCTTGGCGATGTAGCGCAGGACGCGGTCGTTGTCGTGGTCCGTCTCCGGAGAACCGCCGAGCGCGCCGAACTCGGCCTTCATCTTCCCGGCCATGGCGAACGTACGGCGTACGGTCTCGCCGGCCCGGCCCATGCCCTGTGCGTCGGACGAGGTGATGCCGATCGCGCCCAGGTCGTGCAGCACGTCCTCGGCGCCCATCGTGCCGGCGCGGATGCGGTCGCGGGCCATCGCGGCGTCGCCGGGCAGGTCGGTCTTCAGGTCGTGGACGGAGACGATCATGCCGTAGTGCTCGGCGACCGCGTCCCGGCCGAAGGGGAGGGTCGGGTTGGTGGAGGAGCCGATGACGTTGGCAACTCCGGCCATTTTCAGGACATTCGGCACATGCCCGCCGCCGCAGCCCTCGATGTGGAAGGCGTGGATCGTCCGGCCGTCCAGGACACGCAGGGTGTCCTCGACGGACAGGCACTCGTTCAACCCGTCGCTGTGCAGGGCGACTTGGACGTCGTACTCCTCGGCGACCCGCAACGCGGTGTCCAGCGCGCGGGCGTGGGCGCCCATGTCCTCGTGCACCTTGAAGCCGCTGGCCCCGCCTTCGGCGAGCGCCTCGATCAACGGGGCGTCCGAGGACGACGAACCCCGGCCCAGGAAGCCGATGTTGACCGGCCAGGCGTCGAAGGCGTTGAAGGCATGGCGCAGCGCCCAGGGCGAGTTGACGCCGACGCCCCACACCGGGCCGAACTCCTGCCCGATGATCGTGGTCACCCCGGAGGCGAGCGAGGCCTCCATGATGCGCGGCGACAGCAGATGGACGTGCGTGTCGACGGCGCCGGCGGTGGCGATCAGCCCCTCGCCGGACACGATGGAGGTACCGGTGCCGACGACGACGTCCACGCCGTCGAGGGTGTCGGGGTTACCGGCTCGCCCGATCGAGCAGATCCGCCCCTCCCGAATCCCGATGGACACCTTGCGGATGCCCTGCGCCGCGTCGATCACGACGACGTTGCTGATCACGACGTCGCAGGTCTCGCGCACGGCGGCGGCCTTGAGGTGCAGTCCGTCGCGGGCCGTCTTGCCGAACCCGGCGAGGAACTCGTCGCCGTAGCGCTGCGAGTCGGACTCGACGCGGATGGTCAGTCCCGAGTCGCCAAGGCGGACGCGGTCGCCTGCGCGGGGGCCGTGGGTGGCGGCGTACTCGTACGGGTTCACAGCTCAACCCCCAGGTATCCGCAGGCGGTTGCGCGACGGAGCGCCTCTTCCTTCGCACCCGGCGCGTCCAGCGGGCCGTCGACGAGGCCCGCGAAACCGATCGCGATCCGCTCGCCGCCGATCGGCAGCAGGCCGACCTCGGCGCTCTCGCCCGGCCCGAAGCGGACGGACGAACCGGCGGGTACGGCGAGCCGCATGCCGTAGGCCTCGGCGCGGGGGAAGTCGAGGCGCGGGTTGGCCTCGAAGAAGTGGAAGTGGGAGGTCACGGAGACGGGGACGGTCGCGGTGTTGGTGACCGTGACGCGGACGACGGCCTCGGATTCGGCGTGCGGCGGTCCCGGGAGCAGGGCGCCCGGAGCGTCCCCGGCCAGTCCCCCGCCGATCGGATCCGAGACCACCGCGAGGCGCGAACCGTCGTCGAAGACCGCCTCGACATGCACCTCGGTGACGATGTCGGCGACGCCCGGCAGGACGTCGTCCGGCCCCAGGACTGACCGGGCACGCTCGATCGCGAAGGCAAGCCGAGCACCGTCCCGAGCCGCCTCGCACACCGTGTCCGCGATGAGCGCGGTGGCCTCCGGCACGTTGAGCTTCAGGCCGCGTACCTTGCGGGCGCGGGCCAGTTCGGCGGCCGAGAACAGCAGCAGCCGGTCGCGTTCCGTGGGGGTCAGTCTCATCCCGTATCCCTCCTTTAGAGCATCACTCTAAACGGTAAAAGCCATCTCCGGAACGGTTGACGCGCCACCCTCACTCGGTTCACATTGAACGTCACTCTAAGAAAGAGGTGACCCACCATGCCGATAGAACAGCGCGGAGTCGACACCATCCCCGACGAGGAGCGCACCAGCGGTCCGCGTGACCTCGTGTCGATCCTGCTCGGTTCCAACCTCTGTCTCGGCGTGATCATCTTCGGCTGGCTGCCGCCGTCGTTCGGCCTCGGCTGGTGGGCCTCCGTCTCCTCGATCGTGGCGGGCACGGTGGTCGGGACGCTGTTCACGGCTCCGCTGGCCCTGGTCTCCCTGCGCACCGCGACCAACCTGTCGACGTCGTCCGGCGCCCAGTTCGGGGTGCGGGGCCGTCTGGTCGGCTCGGTCGTGGGCCTGCTCCTCGCCCTCGGGTACACCGCGCTGACCGTGTGGATCGGCGGCGATGTGATGGTGGGCGTGCTGCACCGGCTGTTCGGACTGCCGGAGGGCGGGGCGTCGTACGCCGTCGTGTACGCGCTGCTCGCCGGGGCGACCGTCGCGGGCGCGGTGTACGGGTACCGGGTGCTGCTCGCGATGTCCCGCGTGCTCTCGGTCGGCATGACGGCGCTGCTGATCCTGGGCGTGGTCGCGTACGCCCCGCACTTCACGACCGCCGCGCTGCCGGGGGCGGGCGGCTATCTGCTGGGCGGGTTCTGGCCGACGTGGTGTCTGGCGACGGTGGCGGCGGGACTGTCCGGGCCGATCGCGTTCATCACCCTGCTGGGCGACTACACGCGCTACGTCTCCCCGGTCCGCCACACCTCCCGCACGGTCCTGCACGCGACCTGGCTCGGGCTGATCGCCGGTCTCCTCGTCCCTCAACTCTTCGGTACGTTCACGGCGTTCGGGGCGCGGGCGGCCCTCGACTACGCGGGCCCGCTGGTATCGGCGTCGCCCACCTGGTACCTGGTCCCGCTCCTGCTCGCCGCCTCGGCGGGCTCGGTCGGCAACGCCGGGCTGATGCTCTACTCCATGGGCCTCGACCTGGACGCGATCCTGCCCCGCGCCTCCCGGGCCCGGGCGACCTGCGCGGTCGCGATCGTCGCCATGGTCTGCGTCTTCGTCGGCCACTACGCCTGGAACGCGCAGTCCGCGATGACGTCCTTCGTGCTCCTGCTCACAGCGATCGGCACGCCGTGGGCGGTGATCACCCTCATCGGCTTCGTGCGGTGCCGGGGGATGTACGACGCGGACGCCCTCCAGGTCTTCAACCGCCGCTCCCTGGGCGGGATTTACTGGTACCGGGGCGGCTGGAATCTGCGTGCGGTGATCGCGTGGGCGGTGGGTGCGGGAGTCGGGCTGCTGGCGGTGTCGCTGCCGTCGTACGAGGGGCCGTTGCTGTCGTGGACGGGCGGGGTGGACTGCAGTTTCTTGTTGTCGGGGGCGGTGGGCGGCGTGGTGTATCTGAGCCTGTCTCTCCGAACAGCCCCTGGCACGGGCCGCCCGGGCGAGGCCCCGGCCGGGGTCGGCGCTACAGCAGGCGAACTGCAGCGAAGGCTGGGATGCAGAGGGCCATCGACCCGGCGAAAGCCAGCGCTGCCGATCGAACCACGGTGGTCGCGCCGTGACCGTCTTTGACGCCGAGGAGAGCCGCGACCAGCGCCACGACCACGGACAGGAGAACGGCGACGAGCGCGTAGGCGACGGTCACCGCAGGCTGAGGTGAGGCACCCACGGGTCACACCTGCCCGAGCCCCGGCAGGAACTCGCTCAAGCCGAACGCCGGCTTCAGGTCGGTGAACCACGTCGCGTTCTCGTCGTAGGCCGCGAAGAACGGGCGGTCGACGAGGGACGGGTCGCGGGCCTGGATCAGGTGGAGAACGAAGACCTTCTCGCCGGCCACCTCCGCGATTCCGTCGACGCAGACCTTGCCCGGCATCGCGGACATGACCGGGCCGCGGACCGTGCGGGCGAGGCCGGAGACGCGGGCGTAGGCGTCGCGGAAGATCTGGTGGCCGCGGGCCAGCGGGACGCCGAAGTAGCCCTGGGGGCCGGTGTCGCGCTCGACGAACTGGTAGTACGGCACGGCGCCGAGCGTGGTCGTCTCGTCCCACAACTCGGCCCATGCCTCGGCATTGTCGTTGATGCCGGCCACCAGCGGGCCCTGGCAGCGGATCACGGCGCCCGTGCCGCGTACGCGGCGCATCGCGTCCCGCACGACCGGCGGGCGCAGCTCCTGCGGGTGGGTGAAGTGGGCCATCAGGGCCAGGTGACGGCCGCTCGCCACCACCTTCTCGAAGAGGCGCAGCAAGTCGTCGGCGTCGCGGTCGGTCGTGAAGCGGTACGGCCAGAAGGCGAGGGACTTGGTGCCGATGCGGATCGAGCGGATCGTGTCGATCTCCAGGAGGGGATCGACGTAGCGGCGAAGGACTTCCGTGCTCATCACCAGCGGGTCGCCGCCCGTGATCAGTGTGCTGGTGACCTCGGGGTGGGCCCGGAGGTAGGCGGTGGTCGTGCCGATGTCGTCGGTGGCGATGCGGAGTTCGGACTCGCCGACGAACTGGGGCCAGCGGAAGCAGTACGTGCAGTAGGCGTGGCAGGTCTGGCCCTGGCGGGGGAAGATCAGCACCGTCTCGGGGTACTTGTGCTGGAGCCCTTCCAGGCGCTCGCCCTCGTACACGGGCACATTGGCGTCGAGCTGGCCCGAGGGGTGCGGGTTGAGCTTCATCCGGATCTCGTGGGCCGCGCGCAGGACTTCGGCCTTGGGCGCCTCCTGGGAGAGGAGGTCCGCCATCTGCTTGAGATCGGGCTCGGGCAACATCCCGGCCTGCGGGAACGTCAGCCGGAAGATCGGGTCGTCTGGCACCGCCGACCAGTCGATCAACTCGTCGACGACATACGTGTTCGTACGGAACGGCAGAACCGAGGCGACGGCCCGCAGGGCGAGCCGTTCGGTGGCCGGGATGGACACGCGCTGCAACAGACCGTCCAGGTCACGGGGTGTGAAGGCGCGAAATCGGGTGCTGCTCGTGTGCGGAGCAAGGTGGAGCGCTGAACTCATTGGTGCAGGGCCTCTATTCCGTGACCAGGACCGTCGGCCGCAATTCGACGAATGCGGTCGCCGACGCATCGTACTTCTCCGCGAAGTTCTGCCTGAGCAGCTCATGCAGAGCGCTCTCGTCGTCGACGACGATCAGCTCGTGCGCGCCCGGCACGGTCAAGGCCTCGCTGAACGCGCTGAGTTGGTCGAGGCGATGGCGTGCCATGTAGGAGACCAGGTCGTGTCCGGCGACGTACAGACCGTCGTCGACGAAGACGAACCGGCAGGTGAACTGCCGTCGGCCGTCGGTCGCGTCGACCAGGGTCACCGGCAGATGGGTGAACCGTTCCATCGGCTTGCTCTGCTGCCACAGTTCGTCGAAACGCTGCTCGACGAACGCCCCGAGCGGGGAGCGGACGGCGACTTCGAGCTGGACGCCCTCGCCGGAGAGCCGGCCGACGGTGAGGAAGGACACCAGGGAGCGTTCGTCCCAGCGGTAGAGAGTCACACCGGGGGAGGTCGAGCAGAGCCGGACTTCGAGGAACTGGCGTGAGGTGTCGTCGAGTCGGCGGGCGAAGTGGCTGAGCGTGCGCAGGTTGCGCAGGATGTCGCGGCGGATGTCGGCACTCCGCTCGCCCAGTTCACGGCCGCGCAGGATCACGGCGAGGGAGTCGGGGTCCAGGAGCAGGATCTGCACCCGGGCGCCGTGCGCGGTCGCGGACCTGATGCCGCGGAAGAGGCGTTCGGAGTACTGGGGGCCGAACAGGTTGGAGAAGGTGTCCAGCACCTTCACGTTCGACGTGGAGCCGTAGACCTGGGCGCTGAACCACTCGTAGTCGAGCCGGGTGTGTTCGCGGACCCGGCCCTCCTGGGCGCGGGAGATCAGCGGGCCGATCACGAAGACGGTGATGACGACGCCGACGATGTCGGTGCCCAGGTTGAGGGTGAGGTTCTCGCCGTAGTTGTCCATGCGCTTGGCGAACCACAGCAGCAGGCCGGCGCAGGCGGCGAGCAGAAGGAGCACGGTGAGGCTCTGCGGGCGGCGTGGGGTGCGCAGGGCGCGGAGCAGCCAGCGTGGCCTCGCCAGCGGCGACCGTCCGTTCACCCGTGCTCCCTCCCCCGTGGATTCAGGAGATACCCGTACGGGGGAGGAGCTACGCGTCGAACCGACTTCCGGCGCTCGACCGGGAGTCGGGCTCAGCCCAGCGGGTGCATCCAGCCGTGCTTGTCGGGGGTGTCGCCGCGCTGGATGTCGAGGAGGGCCGCGCGGAGCTTCAGCGTGACCTCGCCGGGCTCACCGGCGGACTGGTGCCATTCGGCGCCGGTGCGCTTGACCGTGCCGACCGGGGTGATGACCGCGGCCGTACCGCAGGCGAAGACCTCCGTCAGCGTGCCGTTCTCGGAGTCGCGCTGCCACTGCTCGATGGAGATCCGGCCCTCCTCGGGGGTGTAGCCGAGGTCACGGGCGAGGGTGAGGAGGGAGTCACGGGTGACGCCCTCCAGGATCGAGCCGGTGAGGGTGGGGGTGATAATCCTGTCGCCGTACACGAAGTACAGGTTCATGCCGCCGAGTTCCTCGACCCACTTGCGATCGACCGCGTCGAGGTAGCAGACCTGGGCGCAGCCCTGCTCGGCGGCCTCGGCCTGGGCGAGGAGGGAAGCGGCGTAGTTGCCGCCGGTCTTGGCGTCGCCCATGCCGCCGGGGACGGCGCGGACGTGGTCCTCGGAGACCCAGATGGAGACGGGCTTCACGCCACCGGGGAAGTAGGCGCCGGCCGGGGAGGCGATGACCAGGAAGAGGTACTCGTTGGCGGGCTTCACGCCCAGGCCGACCTCGGTCGCGATCATGAACGGGCGCAGGTACAGGGACTCTTCGCCGCCGTGCGCCGGGACCCAGTCGCGGTCCTGCTGGACCAGCACGTCACAGGCCTCGATGAACGTCTCGACCGGCAGCTCCGGCATGCCGAGCCGGCGGGCGGAGGTCTGGAAGCGGCGGGCGTTCTTCTCGGGGCGGAAGGTGGCGACGGAGCCGTCGGCCTGCCGGTAGGCCTTGAGGCCCTCGAAGATCTCCTGCGCGTAGTGCAGGGTCATGTTCGCGGGGTCGAGGGAGAGCGGGCCGTACGGCACGAGCTGGCCGTCGTGCCAGCCGCGGCCCTCGGTCCACTTGATCGTCACCATGTGGTCGGTGAAGTGGCGGCCGAACCCGGGGTTCGTCAGAATCGCGTCGCGCTCGGCGGCGGAAAGTGGCGAGGCCGAGGGCTTGAGCTCGATCGTGGGCGTCGTCATGAGTGGTTGTCCTTCACCGGTTGTGTGTGACGGGCCGCGCTCACGCCTTCGACTGCCAGTGGCCAGTGTTAGGACGTCCGAGCATTGCCTCATTCCGCGGCTCCGCGTTCGATTATCGCGCGTGGTGGACCGTGGACGAAAACGGCGTGAATGCGACCCAGGGATGATGGTGGCACCCGGCGGGGACGTAAGAAAAGCCGCCGGGTGCGGTTGCGACCCGGCGGCTTCGAAAGACTGCGAGAGTTTCGAGTGAGGCGGCGGGGTCAGCCGGCTACTCGTACGGCGAGCGCGTCGCCGATCTCGGTGGTGCCGCGGGCGGGCTTGCCGGTGCGCTCCGCGAGGTCGGCGGAGACGGCGTCCTCGATGCGGACGGCCTCGGACTCGTAGCCGAGGTGGCGCAGCAGGAGGGCGACGGACAGGACCGTGGCGGTGGGGTCGGCCTTGCCCTGGCCCGCGATGTCGGGCGCGGAGCCGTGCACCGGCTCGAACATCGAGGGGAACTCGCCGGACGGGTTGATGTTCCCGCTCGCGGCGACGCCGATGCCGCCGGAGACGGCCGCGGCGAGGTCGGTGATGATGTCGCCGAAGAGGTTGTCGGTGACGATCACGTCGAAGCGGGCGGGGTCGGTGACGAGGTAGATCGTCGCCGCGTCCACGTGGATGTAGTCGGTGGCGACCTCGGGGAACTCCGCGGCGACCTTGTTGAACACGTTCGTCCACAGGTGGCCCGCGAAGGTCAGCACGTTGTTCTTGTGGACCAGCGTGAGCTTCTTGCGCGGGCGGGCCTGGGCGCGGGCGAAGGCGTCACGGACGACGCGCTCGACACCGAAGGCCGTGTTGACGGAGACCTCGGTGGCGACCTCGTGCTCGGTGCCCTTGCGGATCGTGCCGCCGTTGCCGGTGTACGGGCCCTCGGTGCCCTCACGGACCACGACGAAGTCGATCTCCGGCTCGCCGGCGAGGGGGGTCGCCACTCCCGGGAGCAGCTTGCTCGGCCGCAGGTTCACGTGGTGGTCGAAGGCGAAGCGCAGCTTGAGCAGGAAACCCCGCTCCAGGACACCGGACGGGACCGACGGGTCACCGATCGCGCCGAGCAGGATCGCGTCGTGCGGCTTCAGCGCGGCCAGGTCGGCGTCGGTGAGGGTCTCACCGGTGGCGTGGTAGCGCCGGGCGCCGAAGTCGAACTCCTTGGTCTCCAGCTTCACGTCCTGCGGAAGGACGGCGGAGAGGACTTTCAGACCTTCGGCCACGACTTCCTGACCGATGCCGTCACCGGGGATCACTGCGAGATCGATGCTGCGAGACATGCCCGCCACCGTACTCCGCGTCCCATGGGATGACACGGGGTGTCCGCGATACGGACAGCGCCGGGGCGGCCGGGGCAGGGTCGGCGTCGGCCGTTCGACGTACGTTCACCCCTACGCATGGCCCCCGTTGAGATTCGCTGGGAACTTCATCGACATGGAGACACCAGATGTCGGCATCCCGGAGCACCTCGCGGCCCGGATGAGCATGGCCGAGCAGTACGAGTACCTGCGCACCAAGCTGTCCCGGCGCCGCACGCTGGTGTCGGCGGGCGCGGTGGCGGGCGGGCTGCTCACGGGGTGCACGACCGGTGGCACGGGAACCAGCGACCAGAAGACCGCCGTCAGCTCCCCCGCGACCTCCAAGGTGCCCGGCGCGGCCGTCACACCCTTCGGCCGCCATCTCGCCTTCGGCGCCGACCCGAAGACGGGGATGCGGATCTCCTGGCAGGTGCCGTTCGCGGTCAGGAACCCGTACGTACGGGTGGGGACGAAGCCGGACGACTTGAGCCGCCGGATCACCGCCGAGGTACGCGACCTGCACACCCCGGGGCTGACGGGCGTGCGCCCCGCGGTCGAGCAGTACTACGTCCACGCGGCCCTGAACGACCTCCACCCCGGCACGACGTACTACTACGGCGTCGGACACGAGGGCTTCGACCCGGCGACGCCGGCACACCGCTCGACGATCGGTTCGTTCCGTACGGCGCCGGCGAGCCCGGAGAAGTTCGTGTTCACGGCCTTCGGGGACCAGGGCGTGAGCAACGCGGCCGTCGCCAACGACCATGTCCTGCTGCGCCAGAACCCCGCCTTCCACCTGCACGCCGGCGACATCTGCTACGCGGACACCAACGGCCTGGGCAAGACGACGGACGGCTACGACCCGACGTACTGGAACCTGTTCCTCAAGCAGAACGAGCCGGTCTCCCGGTCCGTCCCGTGGATGGTGACGACCGGCAACCACGACATGGAGGCGTGGTACTCCCCCGACGGCTACGGCGGCCAGCTCGCCCGCTGGTCCCTCCCGGAGAACGGCTTCGACCCGACGCACGCGCCGGCCGTGTACTCCTTCGTCTACGGCAACGTCGGCGTCGTGGCGCTCGACGCGAACGACGTGTCGTACGAGATTCCCGCCAACCTCGGTTACACGGACGGGAAGCAGACGAAGTGGCTGGACGGCAGGCTGCGTGAGCTGCGGGCGACGAAGGGGGTCGACTTCGTCGTGGTCTTCTTCCACCACTGCGCCTACTCGACCTCGCAGCACGCCTCGGACGGCGGCGTGCGCGCCGAGTGGCTGCCGCTGTTCGCCAAGCACCAGGTGGACCTGGTGATCAACGGGCACAACCACGTCTACGAGCGGACCGACGCGATCAGGAACGGCGAGGTCGGCAGGGCGGTACCCATCGGCGCGTCCACGGATCCGACGCGGGACGGGATCGTCTACGTCACGGCGGGCGGCGGCGGGCGGGACCTCTACGGGTTCCCGGCGGGCGTCAAGGAGAGCTACGAGGGGCACGTCACGCGGCACGGGGCGGTCGACACCGTGCAGTGGGCGAAGGACCAGCAGACCAGGGCGGAGACGGTGGAGTGGTCGCGGGTGCGCTACCGGGGCTTCTCCCTCCTCTCGGTGGAGGCGGAGAGCGGCAGCACTCCCAAGCTCAAGGTGTCGGCGCTGGACCAGAACAGCGAGCGCATCGACCACTTCGAGGTGCGGCGCGGTCACTGAGACCGCGCCGCACCTCGTGCGGGCGCGGCTCCCGGTACGTGGGCGTGCTTTTAAGGCTTACAGGGGCTACGTCGGCTCAGTGGCCGGTCTCGCCGCCGTTGTCCCGGCGGTCGAGGGCGCGCTGGAGGGCGGCGGCGGCGTTCTTGCGCTCGGACTCGCTCGTGCGGGACACGTGGCGGACTCGGCGGCGGGCGGTCGTCTCGGCCATGGAGAATCGACTCCTTCGATAATTCCTGGAGTGCGGAAGGGAGTTACGAGACGCCGGAAGGGGCGGGGAGCGACGGACCACAGGGGTTGCCTGCACGGTGTCCGGCTCACGACCGCCATTCGCTTGGTCTAGCGAGACGTTCGGCTCCTACAAAGCTAGGACAGGACCGCGCATCTGTCTCCACAATTACTCGGACTTCCTACTATCTGAGACGGTGAAACGAGTCACACGCGGCTGACCTGCGGTTTCACAAAACGCGGTGTCCGTCAGAGCACGTCCCCGTCACGCCAGTCGAAGAGGAGGTCGCTGCCGAGGTCGAGGGGCCCGGCGAGCGCGGGCCGGACGTACGTGCTGTCCTCCTCCTCGGGCAGGTGGACGATGCCGTCCGGGCCGAGGGCGGAGATCTTGCCGCCCCACAGCTGCCAGCCGCGCGCGGTGTAGAGACGGGCCCCGTCGTCGCTGGCGCCGAGCAGCCCGACGTCGTAGGCGTGATCGACGATCCGCTCCAGCTCGGCCATGACCAGCCCGCCATACCCCCTGCGCCGGGCGTCGGGCCGTACACCGACCCCCTCCACATACCCGACCCGCAGCCAGCGCCCGCGGTACCGCACCCGGCGCATGACGACCGACCCGTGCGCGACGAGCCCGGTGTCGTCGGCGAGCAGCGCGTGGACGCCGCCGAGTCCGTGCTCCCAGTCCTGGTCGGTGAGATCACCGGCGAAGGCCGCGTCCAGCAGTTCGCGGGCGGCACGGAGGTCGGCCGGGGTGAGGTCCGCCGTGTGGGCGGTGCGCATACGGATGGTCACGGGGTCAGTATCGGAGACGATGCCTCACAGCGCTGCCGTCATCACCGCATCCCGAAATCCGTACGGATCCTCGACCCACGGAAGATGGCCGCTGTTCGCCAGGGTCACCCGGCGCACCCGGGGCAGCGCCCGCACGAGCGAGTCGACGGCCGAGCGGGGCCGGATGTCCCGCTCCCCGTCCACGACGGCCACGGGCAACTCCAGTGCCCGGCAGGCGGTGTAGAGG